>NZ_JBWKAI010000066.1:0-949 GCF_056500955.1 Streptococcus sp. F2 | reverse complement strand
TTATTTAGAAAAAGTGAGCCACCGAGGAATCATTTCAGCTCTGGCTTTTGACCAACGTGGCGCCTTAAAACGCATGATGGCAGCTCATCAGGAAGCAGAGCCAAGGGTTGAGCAAATGGAAACCCTGAAAGTTTTGGTATCAGAGGAGTTGACCCCTTATGCTTCATCCATTTTGTTAGACCCTGAATATGGCTTGCCAGCAATCAAGGTTCGTGATGACAATGCTGGCCTGCTCCTAGCCTATGAAAAAACAGGCTACGATGCGACTACAACTAGTCGTCTACCTGATTGTCTGGTAGAATGGTCTGTTAAGCGACTGAAAGAAGCTGGGGCTGATGCCATCAAATTTCTACTCTACTATGATGTGGACGGCGATGAGCAAATCAACTTGCAAAAACAGGCCTACATTGAACGTATCGGTTCTGAGTGCACTGCTGAAGATATTCCTTTCTTCCTTGAAATACTGAGCTATGACGAAACCATTGCAGACAATAGCAGCACAGCTTTTGCAAAGGTGAAGCCTCATAAGGTCAACGGAGCAATGACCGTTTTCTCTGATGACCGGTTTGGCATTGACGTTCTTAAAGTTGAAGTGCCGGTTAACATGGCCTATGTGGACGGTTTTGCTAAAGGTGAAGTGCTTTACAGTCAAGAAGAGGCTGCTCAGGCCTTTCGAGATCAAGAAGCCGCTAGCCATTTGCCTTATATTTATTTGAGTGCCGGTGTATCTGCCCAACTCTTCCAAGAAACTTTGCGTTTTGCGGCAGCAGCAGGTGCTAAATTTAGTGGGGTGCTTTGTGGACGTGCTACTTGGGCAGGAGCTGTTCCGGTTTATATTAGAGAGAGCGAGGAGGCAGCTAGGAACTGGCTCCGTACTGAAGGTTTCCAAAATATTGACGAGTTGAACAAGGTGTTGGAAGCAACAGCTACTCCTTGGACAGAAAAAATC
>NZ_JBWKAI010000065.1:0-999 GCF_056500955.1 Streptococcus sp. F2 | reverse complement strand
CGCTTTAAGTCAAGCCAAAATTAAAATAAGCCAGAAAGAGAGAGGATAGCATGGGATTATTTCTTAAAGCAATGAAAGTGAGTTCAGGAGCAACTCTCGGATATGCTGCTACTAATATGGGGATTAAAAAAGCAGCTGAATGGTCAGAAACCTCAAAAATAGAGAATTATAACAGACACCGAAAAAAGTTTTATGATCCTTTTATTCGAAAAGATTTGATACATTTAGAAGTTGATGGTAAATTACAGGCAATTCCTTATCCTTTTTATCAGGAAAAGAAGATAACAGTCGATTACAAGCACTTTGATAAACAACAGGCACTGCTGTTGGCTAAAAAATACCCATTAATGGTTTACTTGTGCTTTGTCTTATTATTAAGCTTCATTGGTCAATTTAACTATACAGCTAGTGAGTTTGCATCTGGAGCGTGGTTCATCTTTTGGATTATTCTGATTATCATTGCTTGCCAAAAACTCCTATCTAATCAAGACCAAGTCACTAAAACACTGATGACTGACGGTAAGCAATATTGGCATATTCGTGAATATGTCCGTCAAGCTTTGGATGAGAATGAACTGACTCCTGAAGAAGGAATCAAAAAATTATTGAATGCCAGATTGGTTCAACAATTTCCTGATACGATTGAAGAGATTGAAGCAAATGCTTTCTATTATAAAAAAGAAAAAGAGAAAGAGAAAGGTTTGAGCAAGGAGCAATGAGAAAAAAACTACTAGCTATTTTATTCTTCTTAAGTGTTTTCTGCTTAGTCGCTTGTGGTAGATCTATAAATGGAACTTATATTCAAAGAGGAGACGGCATTCAACGTCAGTTATCCATATCTGATAACAAAACCGCTAAGATGAAGATAAAAAACTTTTTATTTGGAACATACCATTTAAAAGGAACTATTAATCAACAGAAGAAAGAAATCCACCTCAAAGGAGAAAAATGGGGAGCTTCTGTTGATCTGGAAGGCACTTATGATTTTACTGATAAAGG
>NZ_JBWKAI010000064.1:0-1744 GCF_056500955.1 Streptococcus sp. F2 | reverse complement strand
CAATTATCAATAGCAATAATAAAATCAATCATCGTAGTCACCTCATCTATAGTGTACTACTTTGATTGATTTTGTCATTATGAATCTAGTTTTCTGAAAACAAAAGTTTCTTCATGCGTTTGGCGTGCTGATTTTCTCCTCTTGTCATAGCAAGACCTTGCTTTCTGACAGGACTTGATTTAAAATAGATGGCATGAGTATAACTAAAGAATTTGATACAATTACTGCCATTTCAACCCCTCTTGGTGAAGGGGCTATTGGCATTGTTCGTCTATCAGGAACAGATGCGCTTGCCATTGCACAATCTGTTTTTAAGGGAAAGAACTTAGAGCAAGTAGCTTCACACACCATTAACTATGGTCATATCGTTGATCCTAACACAGGAACTATTGTCGATGAGGTTATGGTGTCAGTCATGCTGGCTCCCAAAACCTTTACCCGTGAAAATGTAGTTGAAATCAACACGCACGGTGGTATTGCAGTAACTAACGAAATATTACAATTACTGATTCGACAAGGGGCTAGAATGGCAGAGCCCGGTGAATTCACAAAACGCGCTTTCTTAAATGGTCGTGTTGATTTGACTCAAGCTGAGGCTGTCATGGACATTATTCGTGCTAAAACAGACAAGGCTATAACGATTGCGGTCAAGCAACTAGATGGCTCCCTTTCTCAGTTAATTAATGACACGCGTCAAGAAATTCTCAATACCTTAGCTCAGGTTGAAGTCAATATTGACTACCCGGAATATGACGATGTGGAAGAAATGACCACTGCTCTGCTGCGTGAGAAAACACAAGAATTCCAAAGCCTTTTGGAAAATCTCCTCCGCACAGCTAAACGAGGTAAAATTCTGCGTGAGGGCTTGTCAACAGCTATTATCGGACGGCCAAATGTCGGTAAGTCAAGCCTGCTCAATAATTTGTTGCGAGAAGACAAGGCTATTGTGACTGATATTGCAGGAACCACTCGAGATGTCATTGAAGAATATGTTAATATCAAGGGAGTTCCCCTCAAGCTTGTCGATACGGCTGGTATCCGTGAGACAGATGATTTGGTCGAACAAATCGGAGTTGAACGGTCTAAAAAAGCCCTTCAAGAAGCTGACCTTGTTCTCCTTGTGCTGAATGCCTCTGAACCATTAACTGACCAAGACCGATCGCTATTACATCTCAGTCAAGACAGTAACCGTATTATATTGCTGAATAAAACGGATTTGGAACAAAAGATTGAATTGGAGCAGTTGCCAGCGGACCTTATTCCTATTTCGGTGTTAACCAACCATAATATTGACCTGATCGAAGATCGCATCAACCAGCTTTTCTTTGACAACGCTGGTTTGGTAGAGCAAGATGCCACTTACCTGTCAAATGCCCGCCACATTTCTTTGATTGAAAAGGCTGTACAAAGTTTGGAAGCTGTCAATGATGGTTTAGCCCTTGGCATGCCAGTGGATTTACTACAAGTTGATCTAACCAGAACTTGGGAAATCCTCGGAGAAATCACTGGGGACGCTGCTCCTGATGAGCTCATTACCCAACTCTTTAGTCAATTCTGTCTTGGTAAATAAGACCATTTTCTGATCACCACAAAAGAGCTGGAACACTGTTCCAGCTCTCAGACTGAAGACAAAGTCCTTAGAATCACTTTTCTAGGGGCTTTTCATGATATTTAGGAGTATAATATAAGAAAAAGGACTTGTGAGGTTCTCCTATGTTACACAAAGAAAAACCTGATTATAACC
>NZ_JBWKAI010000063.1:0-2170 GCF_056500955.1 Streptococcus sp. F2 | reverse complement strand
GTAACCGCCCAATAACAGGGTATATTGAAAAAACGTTCCAAAGTTGATTTGACTCTGGAACGTTTTCTATTTGCACTTTTCCTGAATAGTTTCAGCCCATGGTAAATAAGCCTCTAGCACCTCCCTTTTTGCGAGTGTCTCCTCGTTAGGTAAGTGTTCTAGAAGATAAGCCATGTATTTCTCTGAATCAAGTCCGTGTCGTTTGGCTGTTTCCAAAAAGCTCAAAATAATTGCTGTCGACTTGGCTCCTTCAAAGCTTTGAGAGAACAACCAATTTTTACGCCCCATGACAAAGGTCTTTATCGCCCTCTCAGCTAGATTATTGGAAAGGACTAAGTTACCATCTGAGAGAGCTGTTCGGAAGGTGCTTTCGTACTTGAGGCTATACTCCAAAGCAGTGCCTAGTTTTGACCCTGGCAAAACAGCCTGCTTACGACACCAATCAAAGAACTCATCCATCAAGAGAGCTAATTCTGTCTGGCGTTTATGTAGCCGTTCCTCAGCTGACAAGGCTTCCCATTCTCTTTCGAGGTTGAACAAGCGGTCGCAATAGGCTAAACCCTTAGCTCCTAAAGAAGTCTTGTCCACTTTCTTGGGAGTTGCCTCAAAGAATTTTCTTCTCACATGTGCCCAACAACCAACTAGTTGAGCCTTGTTTAATGGCCGATAAGCACTCCACATGTCACAATGCACATAGCCACCATAGTCCCCAAGAAACTCCTGAACAACTAAGCCACTCCGGCGCTTGTCATGATGATAGAGGGTAATTCCTTGTACCTCATGCTTCCCAGACAAGAAAGTCCAGTAGTAGGTCAACTGACTATCGCTTTCTAAGACCTTGTAGGAAGTTTCATCCGCATGGAGAATTGGCTGCTCCAGTAACTTCTCGTGTAGAAGGTCATAAATTGGCTCGAAATAATACTGGCTTGATTTGATATGCCAGTTGGCTATCTCCTTCCGACTAATTAGCAGGCCAAGCTTGTTCCAATCCTCTTCCTGACGGTAATTGGGCACTTTCAGATTGAATTTCTGATGAATCGTATGAGCGATGATAGAAGCCGAACCCAAGCTGTGCGCCAAAGGCGCCTTAGGAACAGGAGCCTTGATTATCTTATCCCTCAGATTCTTCTGACTACAGGCCTGACACTTATAAGCATGTTGGATATGGTCAACTCGCTTTAATTGCGCAGGAATAAAGACCAACTCTTGTCGTTGAACAGTTGAGCCAATCTCTTTCAACTGACCATGACAGTCTGGGCAAATACAGTCTTCTTCCTGTAATTCGTGATGCACTATCTCTGGAGTGAATTGGCTGAGAACTGACTGACGAACTCCCTTGGCTTTCTTGCGTTTATAAGTGATGACCTCTGTTTCAACTGGGTAAGTCTCCGTCTTCTTCGGGAAGGCATTCCTCACCAAATAAACTCAGCTGTCCAGGCTGGGAGATAATCTTTTCTGATGATTTTCCGTAGAGTTTCTGAGTCAGATAAGCCACCTGTTCACGAAGGAGGGCTAGCTCATTAGACATGATTTCAATAGTTTTGGTTAGATTTTCAATCACTTTATCTTGTGAATCCATGAGTTCCCTCCTTTAGTTTATCTCATTATACCGAAAGAAAAGCCATGATTTCAATAGAAATCACGACTTTTTGAAACATTTATTTTTGGAGTAATGGCAAATCCTTTCGTGAGCCAGTCCACTTGTTCGGAAGTCAAGGCTTTAACCTCCTCTTCATTGCTTGGCCAGGTTAGTTTTCCGTTTTCAAAGCGTTTGTAAAGCAACCAGAATCCTTGACCGGAGAAGGGATCTAGGTCAAATTGAGTTTTAATGAGATAAGCCAGTGAATCAATCCCTTGACGCATATCCGTTTTCCCACAAACCAAGTAGACTTGACCTAAATCACTGAGTCGAATGGTCATAGTGTAGTACCTTATCCAAGATGGTTTCTAGTGTCTCTTGGTTGAGAGATTGAAAGAAAGTGAGTTCCATTTTTCCGAGACGAATCTTCATCAGAATATCGTTTCTGCTTTTCTTTTCAAAGCGGCGAGATTGGGGAACAGTCAATGGGACGATAGGTTGTGACATCATAAATCCTCCAGTAATGTTTTTTATAACAGTATACTGGAGGAGGGAGGGGATGGATAGGTACCTTGTTATTGGGCGGTTACA
>NZ_JBWKAI010000062.1:0-2213 GCF_056500955.1 Streptococcus sp. F2 | reverse complement strand
CGAGTTCTTTATTGCGTTTTCTGAGTTGAATCAGTTCCCGTTGTTCATCTGTCATATTATCAACAGACTTGAAGGAACCCGTTAGTTTGGCTTGTCTGACCCACTTATCGAAGGTTGAGGGCGTTAACTCATATTCTTTGATAAGCTCACTTCGTTTCATTCCAGCATTGTGGAGGTCAACAATTTGTTGCTTAAAATCATCGGTGAAGTGGCGACGTATTTTTCTAGACATATCTGTTCTCCTGTTTTCTTTAGTGTAGAACACTTTATAAATTCTGTCTAGTTTAGTGTAACCGATTCAAAGAATCCCTAGAACGCTATCTCGTCACACTATTTAGTGATTACAACTTCAAGCAAGGACAACGAATCCACAAAGGTTTTGGCCAATGTACGGACACACTTGAAAGCCTATTTGATTAACAATATCAGCTTTGCTAGAGTGTTTACACAAGATTATTGACAGACTCAAATCATAAAATAAACCTATAAAAATATTAAAAAATAGTATAATCAACTTTTAACTTATTTTTTGATAGATTCTCAATTTTATCGGATGATTTACGAATATATAGTTGAGGACTAAATAATCTTTGAGCCTTTCTTGATAGGCTAGTTTCGATTTAGTGATTGCTTGCTACACGATTTAGTGACGTTTATTTGGTTAATACATTTAGAAGATGAGAGAGGCAAATGACAAAGGTAACATTTTATTCAAAAGTAGGAATTTCGGCAGAAGAACACGATGCTTTTGTAACACAACATGAGCAAGTCAATTTGCTACAGAGTAGTGATTGGGCTAAGGTTAAAAACCAATGGGAAAATGAACGGATTGGGATCTACAAAGGAAATCAGCAGGTTGCTTCTTTATCTCTGTTAATTAAACCATTACCTCTTGGGATGACTATTATTTATATCCCTAGAGGACCAGTCATGGACTATGGGGATTATGATTTGGTAACCTTTACGATGAACACACTCAAAGATTACGGTAAATTGAAAAAAGCTTTATTTATTAAATGTGATCCTGCGATACTTTTAAAACAATATTCGCTAGGTCGAGAAGGAGAGGAAAAATCAACTGCTTTGACAGCTATTGAGAATCTAAAGAAGGCAGGTGCTCATTGGACAGGTTTGACGACAGCTATTGCAGATAGCATCCAACCCCGGTTTCAAGCTAATGTTTATCCTGAGAAGGACCATCATCTCACCTTTCCAAAACACACCAGACGTCTGATGAAAGATGCTATGCAGCGTGGGGTAAGAACTTATCGTGCCACGCCATCAGAGATTGAACAGTTTTCAGCAGTTGTTTCATTAACAGAAAAACGAAAAAATATTTCCTTACGTAATCAGGCTTATTTTAAAAAGTTAATGGCAATCTATGGCGATAGAGCTTACTTACATTTGGCCAAAGTCAACATTTCACAGCAATTGACACACTATCAGCAACAATTAGCAGTTGTTAATGAGGAGATTGAGCTTACTCAACCACATCAAAAGAAACGACTTAAGAAATTAGAAGAACAGAAAAGTTCTTTGGAACGTTATATTGTTGATTTTGAAACTTTTGGGACAAGCTCACCTGAAGATGTTGTTATAGCAGGGATTCTTTCCATTTCTCATGGAAATGTCATGGAGATGCTTTATGCCGGAATGAATGAGGCGTTTAAAAAATGCTATCCGCAATATCTTCTCTATCCTAAAGTCTTTCAAGATGCTTATCAAGATGGGATTATTTGGGCGAATATGGGAGGTGTAGAAGGAACTCTTGACGATGGATTAACAAGGTTCAAGTCTCACTTCTCTCCTGTTATCGAAGAATTTATAGGAGAGTTTACACTTCCTGTGAGTTCACTGTATGGCCTTGCTAATATGCTTTACACTTTCCGGAAACGGTTAAAACATAAGCATTAAAAAAGAGCTCGTCAAAGTATGTACGGACCCCAAAAAGTTGGACAATAAATCTAACAATTGGGGTGGACTTGGTATAATAAAGTAGACACAAAATTAAGTGGAAACGAGGAAAAGTCATTATGCCAAGAAAAACCTTTGATAAAGCCTTCAAACTCTCTGCTGTAAAACTCATCCTTGAGGAAGAGCAGTCTGTAAAAATGGTTAGTTCAACTTTAGAAATTCATCCCAATAGTCTTTATCGATGGATTCAAGAATATGAAAAATATGGAGAAAGTGCGTTCACAGGACACGGGAGCGCA
>NZ_JBWKAI010000061.1:0-2379 GCF_056500955.1 Streptococcus sp. F2 | reverse complement strand
TGGCATGCTTAAATCTCAAAAAACTGGTCAAAAGGATGGCGGGAGAGCCTTTTTATTTTGTTCAGATGAGGTGGTTTAAGCACGGAAACAGCCATTTTTATCTAAAAACACTAAAAAAGACAAACACCAAATCGATGTTTGTCTTCAATCTGAAATAGACTTGGCGTGCCAAGTCTATTTTATATTATAGTTACTATTTAAAAACTTCTTGATAAAATTCAATGCTATCCCCATCTTTAACGGTAATTTGATCGGCACCCTTATCTGCCATCTTTCCATTGACCTTAAAAAGCCAATATTTGTTAGCTTTCGTATCTTGTTCAATACCATCAATAGCAGTGATAAAGCCATCTTTTTCTTTGACCTCATAATTATCTTTGAGGACCTCAAGCACTGTGTCTCCTTCCTCAAAAGAAACTTTTTCGTCAACAGTATTGGTGTCTTCTTTAACAACTAAGCGAACGTGATGGTCTGATTTGGGAACGCTTGGAGTCTGTGTTTGTTTTGTTCCTTGCGAGCAAGCCACTAGTAGCATAGCAACAAGTGCTAAAAATCCTGTTTTAAATCCTTTGTTCACCGATTAACCTCCTAAATAACATCATAATAACTGGAAAAAAGATGAGAGTTGATAAAGCATGCGCTATATTAAAGGGCATCCCTACTAAAACATAGCTCCACCAAGGCATACTATACAAATACGCAAAACAAGTATCTATCAGCACCCCATAAAGAAATCCCCCAAAGCCAGCAAAAACAGCCTGATAGATAATTTGGTGGCGTTTTACTCTCAGTGTTAGGGGATAAAAGATATACCGCCAAAGCAAGAGAATGAAAGCAAAACACGTGATTTGCCAGAAAACCCAGGGACCAAAGCCAAGTAAAAAAGATGAGGACAATAAGCATAACATCATGACTAAACTAGCTTCTGCTAACCCAAAATAAAGAAGATATCCTAAAAAAATAGCCGTCACAGGCTGGACATTAGGAAGACTACTAAAAGCAATGCGAAGTACCACACAAAGGGCTGACATCACAGCGATTCGACTAACAACCTTAGTTGACATAATTTCTCTTTCTTGTTTTTTCTTTATTATGACAGATTTTAAAGCACTTAGCCAGTTTTGGGCTCATTTCTTATCAAACTAACATAAAATGAGGATAACTTAATAAAGAAGTGACCCTACTCTTCTACGATATAGTTAAAGACTAGCTTATTCTGTTCACTGATATAGGTCATAGCTATATACTAACTTGAGGAATGATTTCTTAGATAGACTCTCACTCGATTCTTGACCCTTTTAGCACGAACTCCTTAAAATGCAAGATAATATAAGGAAATAGTTAGGATATTTTGATTTTTCCCAGTAATTAAGGTACAATAGCAATAATGAGAAGAAGAATAAAACCTATTGTTGTGCTCGTCTTCTTTGCGCTACTGGCAATGGTATTAATCATTGGAAAGTTACACGCTAATCAAGTGAAACAAAAAGAGCTTGATCAAGCAAAGGCTAATATTCCTATTGCAACCAGTAGTTCAACTAAAACAAGCACAAGTGAGACTGAAGACTTTGTTTTAAATCCTATTATTGATGTTTCCGGTTGGCAACTCCCAGAAGAAATTGATTATGACACTTTATCACATAACATCTCTGGGGCAATTGTTCGTGTCTATGGAGGGTCACAAATCACAGCCCATAATAATGCGGCTTTTACCACCGGAATTGACAAATCTTTTAAAAAACACATCAAGGAATTCCAAAAACGTGACGTCCCCGTAGCTGTTTATAGCTATGCCCTTGGACGCAGCGCCAAAGAAATGCGAGAAGAAGCAAGAGCCTTCTACAAAAATGCCGCTCCTTTTAATCCAACTTATTATTGGATTGATGTCGAAGAAGTGACGATGAAAGATATGAACAAAGGTGTTAAAGCATTTAGAGAAGAGCTTAAAAAACTAGGGGCTGAAAATGTCGGTTTGTATATCGGGACCTACTTTATGGCTGAACAAGAAATCTCAACAAAAGGTTTTGATGCCATTTGGATTCCCACTTATGGTAGCGATTCAGGCTATTACGAGGCTGCTCCTAATACAACTCTAGATTACGACTTGCACCAATACACTTCACAAGGCTACATCAACGGTTTTAACCATCCCTTGGATTTGAATCAAATTGCTGTAACCAAGGACACTAAAAAAACGTTTGAAAAACTCTTTGGAAAGATTAAAAACTAAAAGACCAGTTTAGAAACTGGCTTCAGACTGAAGACAAAGTCCTTAGAATCACTTTTCTAGGGGCTTTTCATGATATTTAGGAGTATAATATAAGAAAAAGGACTTGTGAGGTTCTCCTATGTTACACAAAGAAAAACCTGATTATAACC
>NZ_JBWKAI010000060.1:0-3058 GCF_056500955.1 Streptococcus sp. F2 | reverse complement strand
TGGCATGCTTAAATCTCAAAAAACTGGTCAAAAGGATGGCGGGAGAGCCTTTTTATTTTGTTCAGATGAGGTGGTTTAAGCACGGAAACAGCCATTTTTATCTAAAAACACTAAAAAAGACAAACACCAAATCGATGTTTGTCTTCAATCTGAAATAGATAGAATAAGCATTCTATCTATTTTTTTGACTGTCAAGTAGTTGTCAATTCAACTCATTTGTATTTTTCTTCGAGTTGACTCATCCAAAGGCCTAGCCATATCCCTAAAACAAAGAGAATAATAGCCATTACCCAAGTTCCTAAGCCAGCGCCTACATATGAAATAGATTCACTACTATTACTATTTGGAATTAAAATCAAAATCGTACTTGATAAAACAATGCCGATAATAAAGTGATAGACCCGTGAATGGTGGTGTGTCAAGGCGAAATCCATAGCTTTTGAAAAGGCAAGGATGGCCAAAATGCCGCCGATAGTAATAGGTAAGAATGTTCCTATTAAATCAAGCGATTTAAAGCCAGTTAGCATAGGAGAATACAAACCTAAAATTAATAACAGGTTGGATGGGCTAAGCCCAGGAACTAAAACGCCCAAGGCAATCAAGACTCCTGCTAAGATGAACGTTAGAAAATTAGCTGGTAGAGTGCCAACAAGGTCATTTAGAAAATAGAGTCCAAGCCCAGACACGACAAAAGTAGCCACTAACCAGATGATATCGACCTGATCACGCTTTGAGTGTTTGGTTGATTCAGAAACAAGACTTGGAATTGTCCCAACAATGGCACCGGCAAAGCCCCAAAGTACCACAACTTGATAGTGTTTTAATAGAAATTCAACAGGATAGGAAAAAAGAGCAATTCCTAGAATGCCCCCAATGCCAACTGGTAGGAAAAAAAGGACATTTTCCATAAAATGATCGCGAATATGAGCTAAGAACGAAATCATACGTTCGTAGATACCAAGAATTGCTGCTAAGACTCCCCCTGATACCCCAGGTAAAATAAACCCAAGCGCAATAATCATCCCCTTAAAGACGCGAGAAATAAACGAAACCATAACTGCCTCCTAAAAATAGTTATCTTATTGTATCATATTTTTAACAGAGCAGCGGAGTGAAAACTGTAAGCCTATAAAAGGGGATTTTAAAAATAGAAGTTAGGTTCTCTTACTTTTAGTTATTTTGCTAAAATCAAAAGAAAAAAGCCTCTGAAACGTTGATTTCAAGGGCTTTTCGTTTACTTAATTATTTTACTTCTGTAAAGGTTAAGTATTTTCTATTTTAGCTATTATAAACGTTGATATATCAACATTGCTGGAATGCTACTTAGTAAAAGGTAGAGTGAATAGTAGAGTAGTTATTGCGTTAGTTCAGCAATCTTATCAAGATAAATACCAACAGCTTCTAACTTTCGTTGAGGTGCTAATTCAGCGTAAGTATCCATTGTGGTTGAAATTGATTTATGTCCCATTCTCACTTGAAGCTCTTTCCAATTTGTGCCAGCATTAAGTAACATTGAAGCATGAGTGTGTCGGAATAAATGGAAACCATAATCTGGTAGTCCTAGACCGGCTAATCTTTACTTGAGAGTTGTTCGCTCGTTTCTATCACACATATAGTTTCCGTATATTGTTGGGAAAATCAATTTTGTTTCAGATCTATTGTGTAATTTAAGATATTTGTTCATTTCATTGTGAAAATCTTGAAGTTCCTCAAGTATAGATAAAGGAACAGGAATAGAACGATTGCCTGCGTCAGTTTTTGGTGTTGCTTTACAGACGACCTCCCCTTTTGTTCCTGTCTTTTTATTAGCGGTTTTCCAAAGCAATGTTTTGTTGACACGAATAGAGGATTCTTTAAAGTTCAAATCATCAATTGTCAATGCCGATAACTCATTTATACGCAAGGCTGACGCCAAAAGAGTATTACAAATCAACTTAAACCTTCGATTGGCTCTACTGTTATCTAAATTTTCAAGATAATTAAGCCACATAGCAAGGCTTTCATCATGTAGTACCATGATACGTTGCTTATTTGATTTTGGCTTAGGTGGAATTTTAACGGTACTGACGGGATTAGTGGTTAGACCATAGTTTGTAATACCATAGTCAAAAACATCTTTCATCTTATGGATGACCGCTCCAAAGTCTTTCGCACACCCCTTATTTGCACGTTTCACACCAGATTCAACAGATTTCTTTGATTTTTTTGCTAGGTCATTTAGCCATAACTGAATATCAGCAGATTCTATTTTATCTGGTTTATAATCTCCAAACTTTGGGATAATATAATTATCTAGGTAACCTCTCACTCTATTTAATGTGTTATGCGAGCTAACCCAAGTTTGATAAGATTGAAACCATGCTTCAGCTAAATCTTCAAGTGTAACAATAGATATAACTTTTTTTCGAGTAAATCCATTTCTTTCAAAATCTAACCGTGCTTGGATAACTTCTCTATCAAGCTGTTTTAGTGTTTTTGCTGTAATAGTTGTAGTAACCTGTTTGCCAGTCTTAGCATCCTTACCGAGAAATGCCCCCTTCAAAGTGTATGATACGGACTTATCTTTTTTGATTTTTTTGATGACTTTTTTGCCATTATGGACAATTGTTTCAGTTTCCATATTTGCCTTTCTTCAGGATATTGAAGCAGGCTAAAATAGTTACCACTCTTTATTTTAGATAACCCAAATTGTCAAATTAAGCTAGACATTTTACGTAACTCAGAAAAACCTGATATGGTGTTCGATAATTTAAAGATTTCCTAGGAATTCTATTTCGTTCATCAGCGATAGCTGATAAATATTTTTGAGGAATACCATTGAAATCCATTTGCTTTGGTAGTCCATGACGTCTTAATAAACCATTTGAATGTTCATTTAACCCACGTTGACCAGGGCAACCTGGATCCGCAAAGAAAATATCAATGTCGTGTTGGTTGGCTATTGTCTTCCAATTAGAGAATTCTTTCCCACAATCAAAAGTGACAGATTTAAAGAGATGTTTTGGGAATTGTGACAGCCATCTATTTAGTGACTGCTCAATGTCGCTAGCTTTTCGAC
>NZ_JBWKAI010000059.1:0-3276 GCF_056500955.1 Streptococcus sp. F2 | reverse complement strand
GTGACAGCCATCTATTTAGTGACTGCTCAATGTCGCTAGCTTTTCGACCATTGGTTTGAAGTGTGATAATAGCTTTAGATTGCTTCTCTACCAAGGTGACAACAGCACTTTTGTGATGTTTACCAACAATCGTATCTCCTTCAAGATGTCCAAACTCTCTTTCAAATTTCGGATAGATTTCTGAACGCTCACGGATATCCCTTCTAAAAGCTTGCTTGCCACGTTTTTCGGCCATACCATTTGGTTGGCGTTTTCCCTTCCATGGTAAATCAGCTTTCTTGAAGATACTACGGTCAGCTAAGCGATAAAGAGTTCTCATAGAACAAGGGATTTTATCGTGATAAGTTCCTTTGACCACATCCAAACTCCAATTAAGTTCTAAATGCCTTTGAATAAAATCTTGTTCACTTTGAGTGAGTTGGGTCTTAAGAAGACCACAGCGCTTCTTGTTAGCTTTGTAGTCTTTGTAGTAATCATAGGCAGTGTGACCAGCCTTGAGATAAGCAATGACCTTATAAATTGTTTGTCTTGATCTTTTGAGGGATTGACAAATATTGCTAACAGTTATTCCTTCTTTGTAATAAGCCTCTATCATTACAAGCTCGGTTGTGGTAAGATGAGTATAGGTCATTTATGTTAGTTCCTTTCAGACAAATGTGGTGTTTATCTGAGCCTAACATAGATGGCTTTTTTCTGTCTAGCTTAATTTTACAAATTAGGAATTAAAAAAGACCCAACTGCTTCTATATCAGTTGGGTTGTTCATTATTTTAAGAAACGTTGTAAAAATTCTTTGGTACGATCTTGTGTGGGATTCTCAAAAATTTGTTGAGGTGAACCTTCTTCAGCAATCAAGCCCTTATCCATGAAAATGATACGGTCGGAGACATCACGAGCAAATTCCATTTCATGGGTAACGATAATCATGGTCAACCCTGATTTTGCCAAGTCCTGCATGGTTTTGAGGACCTCACCAACCATTTCAGGATCAAGTGCTGATGTTGGTTCATCAAAGAGCATGGCTTCTGGATTAACAGATAAGGCTCTGGCAATGGCGACCCGTTGTTTTTGCCCCCCTGATAATTGTTTTGGTTTGGCTTGCCAGTATTGTTCTGTCATACCAACCGCATTGAGGTTTTCTTTAGCAATTTGTTCTGCTTCTGCGCGATCTCTTCTGAGGACGGTAGTTTGAGCGACGATAGCATTTTCCAATACATTTAGGTTTTCAAACAAGTTAAAGGATTGGAAAACCATACCTAATTTTTCGCGATAGTGGGTTAAGTTATAGTGTTCAGCAAGAACATCTTCACCATGAAAGAGGATTTGTCCTGCGCTTGGTTCCTCTAAAAGGTTGATTGAGCGTAGTAGGGTTGATTTTCCAGAACCAGAAGAACCGATGATGGAAATGACTTCTCCCTTGTTAACAGAAAGGGAAATATCCTTGAGTACTTCATTGCTGCCGTAAGATTTTTTGAGGTTTTTAATTTCAATAATTGGGTTAGACATTTGGGACCTCCGCAACCTGCATTTGGTTTGCTCCAGTGGTGTAAGTATCGGCATCGAAACGACGTTCAATATAACGAAGGATACGTGTCACCGTGAAGGTAAGGACAAAGTAGATGATGGCGATAATCGTAAAGGTTTGGAAATATTGGTAGGTTTGTGTAGCTACGGTATTACCTGAGAAGTAAAGTTCCACAACAGAGATAACATTCAAGACTGAAGTATCTTTGATGTTGATGACAAACTCGTTACCTGTTGCTGGCAAAATGTTGCGAACAACTTGTGGTAGCACAATTTTACGCATGGTTTGCCCGTGAGTAAAGCCAAGAGCAGTTGCTGCTTCGAATTGACCTTTATCGACAGCGAAAATACCACCGCGAACAATTTCACTCATATAGGCTCCCGTATTGATAGATACGATAAAAATAGCCGCTAGGGTACGGTCAATCGAAATACCAAAGGCTTGCGCTGTTCCGTAGTAGATAACCATAGATTGAACAATCATCGGTGTGCCACGGAAGATTTCGATATAAATATTGAGTAACCAACCAAAGAGTTTTTGTCCCAAGGCAGCTACTTTATGCTTAGCTTTAGGAGCTGTACGGAAAATACCGATTAATAATCCAATGAAGAGACCTGTGATCGTCCCCACCATAGAGATTAATAAAGTCATACCTGTACCGCGTAAGAATTGCTTCCAGTTACCTTTAAAGATAGCCCACATTTGACCTAGGAATGAAGGTTTAGCATCTTCGGCTTTCTTTTCCATAGGTTGCTTGGTAATCATATCATCCATCAGGGCCATACGATCAGTTTGAGAAAATCCTTCAAGCACTTGGTTGACAATTGCAATGCGGTTGTCATTCTTTTTCATTCCGACAGCGATAGCGGCATCTGATTCAGAAACAGTAAACCCTTTTTTAAGAGTGATCATTTTGAAGTGGCTATCAGCAGATTCAGCAGTCATGGCTTCAGGTCGTTCAGAAATATAAGCATCAATGACGCCTGAAGAAAGAGCTTGACGCATTTGAGAGAAATCCCCCATTGGGGTCTGCAGTTTAGCATCTTTTAGCTGTGTTAAGAGGTTGACATGCCAAACGCCTTGTTGTGCAGTCACTTTGGCATTAGCAAAATCGTCAAGGCTAGTCGCACCAGCGTACTTACCATTTGCAGCTACAACCAAAACGGGTTCGCTAGTGTAGTAGCTATTTGAGAAGGTAATTTCCTTTCGACGTTCATCAGTTGGGCTCATGCCGGCTGCTATCATATCGATTTTTCCGGAAGTTAAAGCTGGAATCAAGCCTGTCCAAGAAGTTTTAACGACTAACAGTTCTTTATTCATAGCCTTAGCGATTTTTTTAGCGACTTGGACATCGTAACCATTGGCATATTGGCTAGTTCCTTCAATTGGAACAGCCCCATTTGAAGCATCATCTTGAGTCCAGTTAAAGGGAGCATAGGCTGCCTCCATTCCGACTCTTAAATATTGGTCTGCTTGAGCCCGGCTCATTCCTCCAAAAAGAAGGGCCAAGGCGACCAAACAGCTAAGGATTAGCTTTTTCATATAGGTCTCCTGTTTCAAAAATAGTATTCAGACCTATTTTACAGCAATTTGCATCCTATTTCAATATATTCTCAGAAAAATAGCACGCCGTACGCATGAAAACTTTCTCTTCATCCTTTTGTGCCCGGACATCAATTTTGAAAAGATTCCTTTTTAAATCAATCATCTGCTTAGCCTCTTTCTCCAAATAATTGGACTAAATAATCTTTC
>NZ_JBWKAI010000058.1:0-3841 GCF_056500955.1 Streptococcus sp. F2 | reverse complement strand
CTCAGAAATATTTATCAGCTATCGCTGATAAACGAAATAGAATTCCTAGGAAATCTTTAAATTATCAAACACCATATCAGGTTTTTCTGAGTTACGTAAAATGTCTAGCTTAATTTGACAATTTGGGATTAATAAAAGAATTCACCACAAAATACTTTACTAGTTAACTATTTTATGCTATACTTATTTTTGTTAACGTTAATAATTTATATTTAGGAGGATAATATGGCAGAAAAAACTGACTTATCGTCAGCTTACAGAAGACTGAAAAGTCCCAATATTAAAACCAGAAAACGTGCTCTGAAAATTATTCACGAGTATAAACGTTACGGTAAAAAATAGGATTCTATTTTTATCTCTCCAAATGTAAGTCAGACAAAAAAACGACTAAGACATTTCCCTCCGTCTTAGTCGTTTTTTGATGCTTTCTTTCCTAATTTCGAAAAAAACAGACTGGAATAACCAATCTGTTCATTGTTTATTTGGTTTTTAAAGCTGATAAAACCTGTGTACGGATATCATCTACTCCATTTGGTGTATTTGGTAGGAAAAGGGTTTGGTTTCCTTTTGCTGCAAAGGTATTGAGAGTATCTAGGTATTGGTTGGTCAACAAAATGGACATGATTTGTTCTTCGTTTAAGGAAATATTCGCCTCTTTAAGCTCTTGAATTGACTCGGCCAAACCGTCCACAATGGCCTTACGCTGTTGGGCAATCCCTACCCCGTGCAAGCGATCTTTTTCAGCTTCTGCTTCTGCTGCTGTCACAATTTTAATTTTATCTGCGTTTGCCAACTCTTGAGCAGCTACACGTTTGCGTTGAGCCGCATTGATTTCATTCATTGACTGTTTCACTTCAGCATCAGGCTCCACCTTGGTAATCAAGGTTTTGACAATGATATAACCATAAGTTGACATTTCTTCTGCCACTTGATGTTGTACTTCCAAGGCAATTTCATCTTTTTTCTCAAACAATTCGTCCAAGGTCAACTTTGGCACTGATGACCGCAAGGCATCTTCAATATAAGACTTGATTTGAGATTCAGGTTTCATTAATTTATAGTAAGCATCCGTTACATTTTGCTCGTTAACACGGTACTGAGTGGCAACATTCAAGGTCACAAACACATTGTCCTTGGTTTTGGTTTCAACGATGATTTCTGACTGTAAAAGACGCAGCTGCACACGCGCAGCAATTTTGTCAATCCCAAACGGAAGTCGGATATGAATACCACTAGTGGCTGTTTTTTGGTACCTACCAAAACGTTCCACGATGGCAACAGATTGTTGGCGAACCACATAAAGGGTGCTGGCAACAATAGCTAGGATTATAATAACCCCAAAAGCAATAAAGATAAATGCTCCTAACATAAAATCTCCTCCTTATCATGTCTTAGAGCTGAACCATTTTCAGTCCTTGACTTATTGTTATAAGACAATTATAATGTTTTTCTAGGTTTTGTCAAATTAAATCGTAACCATTAGCTTTCTGATGGATTGCCTCATTTTTCAGGGGTTTACCATCGCTAAAACCACTCATTCCGACATCAATATAGACAAAAAGGGTTAGACCTTTGCCTAACTCCTCTTTTTTTATTGTATTCTATTATTCTACACTCATGAGATATGGGTAAACAGGCTGATCTCCTTGATGGATTTCAACTTCTACATCTTCATAAGTCTCTTCTAAATACTCAGCGAGTTCTTCTGCTAAATCTTGATCACCTTCTTCACCAACAAAGATGGTAACAATCTCGCTATCTTCGTCAATCATTTTGGCAAAGGCAGCTTTTAGAGTTGCTTCCATATCTGGGTTCGAAACGACGATTTTACCATCAACCATTCCCAAGAAATCATTTTCATGGATTTCTAAACCATCAATAGTAGTGTCACGGACTGCCAAAGTGACGCTACCGCTGACTACATCAGAAAGACTAGCTGACATATCTGCTACATTGTCTTCTAAAGATTTCGAAGGGTCAAAGGCTAACAGGCTAGTAAATCCTTGCGGAACAGTACGTGTTTCAACAACAGCAGCCGGAATATCAACCACTTCTGCCGCAGATTGAGCAGCCATAAAGATATTTTTATTATTTGGTAAAATAATGACTTGTTTGGCATTAACTGCTTCAATAGCTTTTATAATATCTTCTGTTGATGGGTTCATGGTTTGACCACCAGAAATCACATAATCAACACCTTGCGCCTTGAAAATTTCAGATAAACCTTCTCCAGCAACCACTGCAATCAAGCCAAAGTCTTTTGCCTCAGCCTTGCTTTCTTCAGCATCAGTCTTTTGAACCTGTGCTTCATGCTGATTACGCATATTGTCCACTTTAATCTTAATAAGCGAACCATATTTAAGTCCTTCTTGCATCACGAGTCCTGGATCTTCAGTGTGGACGTGAACTTTAACAATCTCGTCATCGTTAACTACTAATAATGAGTCTCCTAGACCACTAAGGTACCCTTGAAATTCATCGTAGTTGAATTCTTTCACATAAGTTGGTCCTTGTTTAAGAGCAACCATGATTTCAGTACAATAACCGTAAGTAATATCTTCAGTAGCCACATGACCGACAACAGATTTGTGATGCTCTGCATTAATCATTTCAGACATGTTAGCAGGAGTCGCTTTAAAATCTTCTGAAGCTACATAGTCACCATTTAAAGCAGATAGGAATCCTTCATAGATGAAGACCAGTCCTTGACCACCTGAGTCAACCACACCAACTTCTTTAAGAACAGGAAGTAAATCAGGAGTCTTAGCAAGGGCACCTTTTGCACCATCTAAAGCAGCTTGCATAACTTCCACTGCATCATCTGTAAGGTCTGCTTTTTTCAAGGCTGCAGTTGCTGCTCCACGAGATACTGTCAAGATTGTCCCTTCAACAGGCTTCATCACTGCCTTGTAAGCAACTTCTACTCCCATTTGAAAGGCTTGTGCCAAATCTTTACCAGTGAGCTCGTCTTTTCCTTTAACACTTTGACCAAAGCCACGGAAAAGTTGTGAGGTGATAACCCCAGAGTTTCCTCGCGCTCCCATCAAAAGACCTTTTGACAAAATTTGACCAACTTCACCAACAGTTGAAGCCGGTTTATCCGCCACTTCTTTGGCACCATTGTCCATCGTCATGCTCATATTTGTCCCTGTGTCTCCATCTGGGACAGGGAAAACGTTTAAGGAATTAACATATTCTGCTTGTTTGCCAAGACGAGTCGCTGCCGCTTGGACCATTTCTTGGAATAAGCTTGTTGTAATATTTGACACTAATTTTCTCCTACAACCTTAATATTTTGAACGTAAACATTAACCATATCAGCAGTAAGGCCAAGCTGACTCTCAAGGTTAAATTTCACGCGTTCTTGGATATTTTTAGAGACTTCACTGATTTTCACACCATAACTCATCACAGTGTATACATCAACAGAAATACCCATATCTGTTGATTTCACTACAACACCTTTTGCATAGTTTTCTTTGCGAAGTAGCGATTGGAAATTGTCCTTGATTGCACTTTTACTAGCCATTCCAACAACGCCAAAAATTTCCGTTGCTGACCCACCCACGACAGTTGCGATAACGTCGTCGGATAGTTCGATTAGACCATCTTTTGTATTGATTTTTACAGTCATATTTACTACCTCAAAAAGTTATTGTTCATATTATTTTACCATAATCTACAGCTAATGTAAAAGAGATAGGGTGAATCATACACGCCGTACGCATGAAAACTTTCTCTTCATCCTTTTGTGCCCGGACATCAATTTTGAAAAGATTCCTTTTTAAATCAATCATCTGCTTAGCCTCTTTCTCCAAATAATTGGACTAAATAATCTTTC
>NZ_JBWKAI010000057.1:0-4447 GCF_056500955.1 Streptococcus sp. F2 | reverse complement strand
TCAGAAATATTTATCAGCTATCGCTGATAAACGAAATAGAATTCCTAGGAAATCTTTAAATTATCGAACACCATATCAGGTTTTTCTGAGTTACGTAAAATGTCTAGCTTAATTTGACAATTTGGGAAATAAAAAAAATAAGTTAGGAAAATAGTCCTAACTTTATTCTTTATCTCTTAGTGCTTTTTCTAAACTCTTGCTGCCTTCTTTATAAAGAATATCTTTCCCAGCAATATCTCCAAAATATGAAAATTCTCCATCTCTTGAAATCTCATATTTTAAAGTTCTAACACCATAGTCTTCATAAAAGATAATTTTTGATTCCTTATCAATTTTTGTAATAACCTTTTTACCATCTAAATTTATATAAGCATCTTTACCATTAATTTCTAAAACTAATGTTTTTTCACCATCATATACTTTATAATACTTTCCATTTAACGAATTAGTCGAACAAGCAACTAAAAATACTGTAGATATAGCTAGAACAATCAAACCAACTAATTTCCTTTTCATACCTAAATTTCTCTTTCTCTAAGAAAATCTTTTAATCTTTCAATATCTCTATCACTTAACTTACCAATAATTTTAATATTGAATCCCTTGTTCTCTAAATCATAATACTGAATTGTATCAATCCAAGAACGCTTTTTTTAATTTGCTTTTGCCCAATCAATAACTTCTAAATACTGGCCTTTTATATAGTCAGACTCATTTTCATATTTAGTAGTTAATCTTAAAGTTTTTATTACTTCATCATTAAATTTGACTACTACAGCGGGACGAACCTTTAAACCTGTACCATCAGAATATTCAATACGAGAAACTAAAATAGAATATATCTCAATATCATTCATTTAAAGTATTCCTCCTAACTTATTTAGTTAAATAGATAGTCTTGTCGTAACGACCATCATCATCCACATAATGGGCAATTTCTAATACTAAAATAGGTAAGCTTAACAGAATATCTCTGACTTTTTGACTATTAGTAGCATCAAGAGAAGCTGTAACCTCATCTGCCAATAGGATATCTTTTTTCCTAAGTAAAAATCTCGCAATCTCTAGTCGAACGCGCTGACCACCTGAAATGTTAGTCCCGTTATCGACAATCATAACATCCAAGATATGATCCATTTCATCAACTAACCCAACGGCTTCTAGGACCTCTAGCAGTTCCTCATCTGAGAAAGATTGACCTAAGGCTAAGTTATATCGGATAGTATCATTAAACAAAAATGGACTTTGAGTAATATGACTAATATTACCTCTAAAATTATTAAAGGTTAAGCCATCTCTTGTCTTAACAAAAATTTCTCCATTGTCAGGACTGTCAAGTTGAGAGATGACTCTAAATAAGGTTGACTTACCAGATCCACTGGCTCCCTTAATTAATACCTTATCACCCATTTTGCAAGTGAAGCTTAATTGTGAGAAAAGCTTTTTGCTACCATAAGATTTAGTCACATCCGCTACCACAAGTTGCTCAATATTAGCTACGGTAGCTTTAGAGACAGCTGTTCCTTCCATTTCTTCTTCATTTAGAATGCTAAATATCTTATCTGCTAGCGGTTTTGAGCCTTGGATCGATGCAACATTGTACATAATGGTTTGAATCGGATTAACTAACTGATTAGAAGCAATATACATCGCAATTAATTTTGCAACACTGACAACATTTCCTTGAAGAGTAAAGTAAAAACCTAAAGCCAAAGGTACAACTTGACTCAAAAAAAGCATAAAGCCATTGAAAAAATAAATAATATTGTGTGTAAAGGCATATTTTTGAAGGGATTCTTGATAAGTTGTATGGGTCTGATGAAAGTGACCTATTGCTTCACCTACGACCTGATTATTAATAATTGTCTGACTTCCTCTAATATTATCGCTCACCACAGTATAAAGATGCCCCCTATCTGTATTCATTTTTTCACCATTATCTGTTAGTTTATGGCTTAGAATAAATTGGGGAATTGGGCGTATAATACTAAACAAGACAAACATACTTCCCAGCACATAATCTTGTAAGATAATATAAGAAGCTGTAACCAAACATAAAATACCCCAAGTAAGCATAGTCACAAAGCAAATCAGATAATTATCTCCTAGGTATTCCATATCTTGAGTCAATATAGAGATTTTCTCATCATCTGTGAAGCGCTTGTTAACAAGTAACTTTTTAAAGAGCGCCAATCTCATATTTTTATGAATTTCCCTACGAAAAACATTTGTGGTATGATTGGCAAAGAGCATTAAAGCATACAAGGTCATATAGACTGAAAATCCGTAAATCGTGAACTGAAGAATCACGTTAAAATCAAAGATTTTTTCCTTTAAATCCAATGCTTTTGAAAGAACAAAGGGTTGACCTAAGGCAGCAAAACTATTAGCTAAACTTCCTGTAATCACTAGCCATTTAGTTTTTTTATCAAGATAGTTAAAGATTGATTTCATTGTTTCCTCGCAATCTTAAAAAAAGGAGGCTAGCACTCCTCCCTAATTTCTTAATGACATGCAATATTATTTTGTTCACATTTTGCATTTACACTTCTGTCACGTTTAGAGTGAGACTTTTTGTTTTCTTTAACTACCATATATTATCACCTCTTTTCATTCAACATCTAATATATCATTATACTGTCCGTCTAAGGCGAATAGTGCTAGATTTTCATATATGGTATTTTTCATTGATTCACAAATCCTCTTGAAAGAAACACCATTTATTCGCTTAACCATCGGACAATTACCTGATTTACATATTAACAAGTATGGACAGTCTGAACATGAATCATCAACATTAATAACCCATTTATCTATCTTATTTTGATTAACAAAACCAGTATTGATATTACCAAAAATATTTTTTTTATCATATAAAGCAACTGTACAAGATTGAACTATCCCATTGACATTAAAAGCGTAATGATTTTTCTTATTGGCATAACAACTAAAAAAATGACTAGTATTATATCTAGAGGCAAATAAAGAGTAACCCTCCTTTACTGCTCGTTTTGAAAGTTCAAAAGCAGTACTACGATTTACTAAAGTCAAAGAATCCTCTACCCTATCTCCTTTCCCCCAATCTCCTACATTACGGTAAAAAAGTAAAAATCTTTCATCTTCTTTAAAAATCAATCCATCGTGTTTCAAAAAACTACATATATTGGGATAATTTTCTTTAGTTATATTGAATCTTATAATGCATTCAAAATCTAATTTTGTCTGTCTCATACCAATCAGATTTTTTAAAATTCTATCATATGTCCCCTTTCCAGTTCGTGAAATCCTCTGACAATCATGACTTTCCTGATTTCCATCTAAAGTAATCTGATAAGAAGTAACTCTTAAATCTGTAACTAGAGTTACAAATTTCTTTTTGTCTAACAAGAATCCATTTGTCGTAAGTGAAGAATCATAATTAACATTATACTTATTACATAAAGAAATTAACCTTTTACCCAAACTAACTATAGTTTTAAAGCCTAGCAATGGCTCTCCACCAAACCAAGCTACTGTTAAATATTTGAATTGTCCTGTTTTAATTTTCTCTTCAACAAAATTAAAAATGGCATTTTCTGTTTCCAAAGACATTGAAATATTGGTAAAGTGCTCATAGCAATACTTACATCTAAAATTACAATCTCCATGAGTTAAAACTGTTAGTCCTAATCTTTCTTTATCTGCTTCCAAGATTTGAGTTAAATATTTATCGACTTCATCTTCTTCCAAAAAATAATTATGTTGTTCTAAATAACTTTCATATTGTTTTTCAGTTTCTTCATCTTCATCTACTTTTTTAATTAGTTCATTAGTTATTAAAAATGAGTCATTGGTTTTTGTATTAAAAAATACAGTTCCTTCACTAATATCATAGCTAATAATACGTGGTGACATCTTCATTGCAACACCTCTTTGTCTCATCAATAATTACACTCACATTATAATCCGCTTTCATTTTAGTGTCAAGATAATTTTTAATTTTTTGAAATATTATTTAATTTCGCAAGTTGTCAAGTCAAGTGCAACCAGTTCATAGATAACTAGAGTTCCAAATGTATACTTCTTTTTTACAATGATCAAATAGATTGAATATTCTAAAAAAGAAGTATATCTTTTTTTCATAACTTCATTTTTGTTCTAGATTTGTTCTAAAAAGTCATACTTTCTATATTTATTTTTAAAAACATAAAATGATAAATCCCTTGATAATACTAGCTATTCTTGTCTATAAATTTTCTTTATTATGCTTTTTCTACCTGTAGGGGGTATAAATAACATGTCGAAAACCTTGTTTTATCAAGGTTTTTTGATTTTTGGTCAACTTTTGGTCAACCTTTTGATAAGTCTAACTTGTTTTTAGAAAATTCCTTATCTTATTATTTTCATTTTCTGCTTTTTCTTTAATAAGATGTCCATATGTCTCAGTGATTTGCTTTATATCCTTATG
>NZ_JBWKAI010000056.1:0-4449 GCF_056500955.1 Streptococcus sp. F2 | reverse complement strand
CCTCCCCGTCGATGTGAACTCTTGGGGGAGATAAGCCTGTTATCCCCAGGGTAGCTTTTATCCGTTGAGCGATGGCCCTTCCATACGGAACCACCGGATCACTAAGCCCGACTTTCGTCCCTGCTCGAGTTGTAGCTCTCGCAGTCAAGCTCCCTTATACCTTTACACTCTGCGATTGATTTCCAACCAATCTGAGGGAACCTTTGGGCGCCTCCGTTACCTTTTAGGAGGCGACCGCCCCAGTCAAACTGCCCGTCAGACACTGTCTCCGATAGGGATAACCTATCCGGGTTAGAGTAGCCATAACACAAGGGTAGTATCCCAACAACGCCTCCGTCGAAACTGGCGTCCCGACTTCAATGGCTCCTACCTATCCTGTACATGTGGTACAGATACTCAATATCAAACTGCAGTAAAGCTCCATGGGGTCTTTCCGTCCTGTCGCGGGTAACCTGCATCTTCACAGGTACTAAAATTTCACCGAGTCTCTCGTTGAGACAGTGCCCAAATCATTACGCCTTTCGTGCGGGTCGGAACTTACCCGACAAGGAATTTCGCTACCTTAGGACCGTTATAGTTACGGCCGCCGTTTACTGGGGCTTCAATTCAGATCTTCGCTTACGCTAAACCCTCCTCTTAACCTTCCAGCACCGGGCAGGCGTCACCCCCTATACATCATCTTACGATTTAGCAGAGAGCTGTGTTTTTGATAAACAGTTGCTTGGGCCTATTCACTGCGGCTGACCTAAGTCAGCACCCCTTCTCCCGAAGTTACGGGGTCATTTTGCCGAGTTCCTTAACGAGAGTTCTCTCGATCACCTGAGGCTACTCGCCTCGACTACCTGTGTCGGTTTGCGGTACGGGTAGAGTATAATTAAACGCTAGAAGCTTTTCTTGGCAGTGTGACGTCACTAACTTCGCTACTTAACTTCGCTCCCCATCACAGCTCAATGTTATAAAGATAAGCATTTGACTCATCTTACACCTCACTGCTTAGACAGGCTCTTCCAATCGCCTGCTTTAGTTAGCCTACTGCGTCCCTCCATCACTTTATACTCTAGTACAGGAATATCAACCTGTTGGCCATCGGATACACCTTTCGGTCTCTCCTTAGGTCCCGACTAACCCAGGGCGGACGAGCCTTCCCCTGGAAACCTTAGTCTTACGGTGGACAGGATTCTCACCTGTCTTTCGCTACTCATACCGGCATTCTCACTTCTATGCGTTCCAGCACTCCTCACGGTACACCTTCTTCACACATAGAACGCTCTCCTACCATGACACTAACGTGTCATCCACAGCTTCGGTAATATGTTTTAGCCCCGGTACATTTTCGGCGCAGGGTCACTCGACTAGTGAGCTATTACGCACTCTTTGAATGAATAGCTGCTTCTAAGCTAACATCCTAGTTGTCTGTGCAACCCCACATCCTTTTCCACTTAACATATATTTTGGGACCTTAGCTGGTGGTCTGGGCTGTTTCCCTTTCGACTACGGATCTTAGCACTCGCAGTCTGACTGCCGATTATATCTCGTTGGCATTCGGAGTTTATCTGAGATTGGTAATCCGAGATGGACCCCTCACCCAAACAGTGCTCTACCTCCAAGAGACTTAACATCGACGCTAGCCCTAAAGCTATTTCGGAGAGAACCAGCTATCTCCAAGTTCGTTTGGAATTTCTCCGCTACCCACAAGTCATCCAAGCACTTTTCAACGTGCCCTGGTTCGGTCCTCCAGTGCGTCTTACCGCACCTTCAACCTGCTCATGGGTAGGTCACATGGTTTCGGGTCTACAACATGATACTAAGTCGCCCTATTAAGACTCGGTTTCCCTGCGGCTCCGTCTCTTCAACTTAACCTCGCATCATATCGTAACTCGCCGGTTCATTCTACAAAAGGCACGCTCTCACCCATTAACGGGCTCGAACTTGTTGTAGGCACACGGTTTCAGGTTCTATTTCACTCCCCTCCCGGGGTGCTTTTCACCTTTCCCTCACGGTACTGGTTCACTATCGGTCACTAGAGAGTATTTAGGGTTGGGAGATGGTCCTCCCAGATTCCGACGAGATTTCGCGTGTCTCGCCGTACTCAGGATACTGCTAGGGCTCAAAAGAATTTTAAATACGAGGCTATTACTCTCTTTGGCTTACCTTCCCAGGTAATTCTTCTATCCTTTTAAAGTCCCACGTCGCAGTCCTACAACCCCGAGAAGTAAACTTCTCGGTTTGCCCTCCTGCCGTTTCGCTCGCCGCTACTAAGGCAATCGCGTTTGCTTTCTCTTCCTGCAGCTACTTAGATGTTTCAGTTCACTGCGTCTTCCTTCTCATAACCTTAACAGTTATGGATACTAGCCAGTAGCTAGTGGGTTCCCCCATTCGGACATCTCTGGATCAGCGCTTACTTACAGCTCCCCAAAGCATTTCGTCGTTAGTCACGTCCTTCTTCGGCTTCTAGTGCCAAGGCATCCACCGTGCGCCCTTATTAACTTAACCTTATCTTTTACTAGTATATCTTAACTAGAAAAACTCTTGATTATTCACAGCGTTTTCGGTTTATTTTCTTGTTACTATTCGTACAATCAATTTCTTGATCGTGGAATTTGATATAGATATTCAATTTTCAATGGACAATTATTAGGATTTCTCTATCCTAATGGAGCCTAGCGGGATCGAACCGCTGACCTCCTGCGTGCAAAGCAGGCGCTCTCCCAGCTGAGCTAAGGCCCCACAAGACCTCTCAAAACTAAATAAGACGACCCTAACGTGTTCCATTTCCTTAGAAAGGAGGTGATCCAGCCGCACCTTCCGATACGGCTACCTTGTTACGACTTCACCCCAATCATCTATCCCACCTTAGGCGGCTGGCTCCTAATAGGTTACCTCACCGACTTCGGGTGTTACAAACTCTCGTGGTGTGACGGGCGGTGTGTACAAGGCCCGGGAACGTATTCACCGCGGCGTGCTGATCCGCGATTACTAGCGATTCCGACTTCATGTAGGCGAGTTGCAGCCTACAATCCGAACTGAGATTGGCTTTAAGAGATTAGCTTGCCGTCACCGGCTTGCGACTCGTTGTACCAACCATTGTAGCACGTGTGTAGCCCAGGTCATAAGGGGCATGATGATTTGACGTCATCCCCACCTTCCTCCGGTTTATTACCGGCAGTCTCGCTAGAGTGCCCAACTTAATGATGGCAACTAACAATAGGGGTTGCGCTCGTTGCGGGACTTAACCCAACATCTCACGACACGAGCTGACGACAACCATGCACCACCTGTCACTCCTGCCCCGAAGGGAAAGCCTATCTCTAGACCGGTCAGGAGGATGTCAAGACCTGGTAAGGTTCTTCGCGTTGCTTCGAATTAAACCACATGCTCCACCGCTTGTGCGGGCCCCCGTCAATTCCTTTGAGTTTCAACCTTGCGGTCGTACTCCCCAGGCGGAGTGCTTAATGCGTTAGCTCCGGCACTAAGCCCCGGAAAGGGCCTAACACCTAGCACTCATCGTTTACGGCGTGGACTACCAGGGTATCTAATCCTGTTTGCTCCCCACGCTTTCGAGCCTCAGCGTCAGTTACAGACCAGAGAGCCGCTTTCGCCACCGGTGTTCCTCCATATATCTACGCATTTCACCGCTACACATGGAATTCCACTCTCCCCTTCTGCACTCAAGTTCTCCAGTTTCCAAAGCGTACAATGGTTGAGCCACTGCCTTTAACTTCAGACTTAAAGAACCGCCTGCGCTCGCTTTACGCCCAATAAATCCGGACAACGCTCGGGACCTACGTATTACCGCGGCTGCTGGCACGTAGTTAGCCGTCCCTTTCTGGTTAGTTACCGTCACATGGTGGATTTTCCACTCCCACCATCATTCTTCTCTAACAACAGAGCTTTACGATCCGAAAACCTTCTTCACTCACGCGGCGTTGCTCGGTCAGACTTCCGTCCATTGCCGAAGATTCCCTACTGCTGCCTCCCGTAGGAGTCTGGGCCGTGTCTCAGTCCCAGTGTGGCCGATCACCCTCTCAGGTCGGCTATGTATCGTCGCCTTGGTGAGCCGTTACCTCACCAACTAGCTAATACAACGCAGGTCCATCTCATAGTGATGCAGTTGCATCTTTTAAATGTTTAACATGTGTTAAACACTTTTATGCGGTATTAGCTATCGTTTCCAATAGTTATCCCCCGCTATGAGGTAGGTTACCTACGCGTTACTCACCCGTTCGCAACTCCTTGGACCGGTGCAAGCACCAGTCCTCAGCGTTCTACTTGCATGTATTAGGCACGCCGCCAGCGTTCGTCCTGAGCCAGGATCAAACTCTCATTAAGATCTGTTTGAACTTACTCGTTCTTTCTGTCGCTGACAGATTTATTTCTCGTTTTTGACGGGTAATATGTCTCCATATCACCCTCACATTTGGTTCGTCTTATTCAGTTCTCAAAGGTCTT
>NZ_JBWKAI010000055.1:0-4527 GCF_056500955.1 Streptococcus sp. F2 | reverse complement strand
AATGATGCTCATTTCGCAACTATTGAGCAAGCTCAGCTTGAGATTTTTAAATATATTGAGACTTACTATAACCCTAAACGTCTGCATTCAGCTTTAGGGTATCTCTCACCTGTAGAATTTGAAAAAAATAGTTACTAATTAGCTTAACTTTATGTCTATTTTTTCTTGACAAGTCCATATTTTTTATTATTTGACTGTCTACTTGACAGGGAGCCGTTCACTCTTTTTTAATTGTCATTTGTGAGCCAATTGTAAAAATCCTTCAAAGTCACTGATTCAAAGGATTCTAAAAAATTAACCATTAATGAGTCTGTTTCTGCTTGTTAGCAATGGATGGGTTGAGCGAAGAACGAATTAACATGCCTCCTGTAAAGATAACGATTAGAACAACGAGGAGTTTTAAGCTATTAAGGTCCAAATTTGTCAGGAAGAAGACAGCGAGTAAAACCCCAATAATGCCACCAAGAACAATGCCAGCAAAGCCATACCAACTGACACGATCTGCTTTGATAAATTGACTGCTAGAGGCGGTCATAATCATAGCAGCATCAAGCATCATAACAGGCATAGCAACAGTTGGGCTAAGCCCCATGAGTGAGAAGAAAATCAATTCTGGAGCGTAATTACCCAATCCCATCGTCATGAGAACACCTACGGTAAAATTGAAGGCAATACCCACAAATAACCAAATACCATGTAAGCCATGCACAGCGTCAGAGAGATTATCTCCGGGGTGAAAAATCATACGGAAAATCATAATAAGTGCAGCCAAAATTAAGAGACCGCCAAGTATCCGTTGAACCGTTGGAGTATGCCAATTCTTGGTAATTTTGGTTCCAAAATAAGCGCCGATAAAGGCTGCTGCTGCCATAGTGACCAGGGTCAAGACTTCAACCTTAACCACGAAAATAAAGCATAGGGACTGGATGAGCACAGGAAGGACATGCCCAACTGTCATCGTTCCAGGGAGTTTCCGGTCGTCAGTCACTAACTTGGTTAGTTTAAAACATGTTGTGGTTGTGGCAAAAGAGCCAATCCCAAGGGTATCAAGCGCATCGGTTACTAAACCAATCCAAAAACCAGTCCAAAATCGTTTAAAAGGATTGATCTTGTTTTTTCGGATATGCCTAACCAGTAATAGGAAAATAAAAAGCATTGCTAAGACTAGCAAAGCTTGTATCAGTCTAAGGATAATCATTTCATTCATACGTTCTAGTTTACAAAAAAAAAGGAGTGCCGTCAATTTGACTCTCTCAAAAATGTAAATGCTTGTTTTCTTTTCATGAAACAAGAAGAAAACAAAACATCGAAATCTTTAAGGCTATCATTATTTTTTCTTATTTGGAGAGATTGTTAAGATTAACAGGGGGGGAGTCGTTAAGTGGCCCCTAAGCGCTTTATAAGGAGCGCATAATTTCTTGTCAAAAATCAGAATTTTTTCTATAATAACAGAGGATTAGGAGGAAATTATGACTTTGTTTAAGAATCTTGTCTTTAAAACCCCGGTGTTACGTGTTAACAACCGTGACTTGAACATTACATTTTACCAAAAGACCCTAGGTCTTCGTCTAGTGTCAGAAGAAAATGCAATTGCGATTTTTTCATCGTGGGGACAAGGGCAGGAACGATTTGTAATTGAGGAATCTCCTTCAGCTAGAACACGTGCAGTAGAAGGGCCTAAAAAAATTAACACTATTGTGATTAAAACAGCCCAACCTAAAGATATCGAACAATTACTCGCTCATGGAGCTAGCTATGAGACCTTATTTAAAGGGGAAAAAGGCTACGCTTTTGAAACCGTTTCTCCAGAAGGGGATCGCTTCTTGTTACATGCTGAAGATGATATCAAAACCCTTGAAGGAGTAGAATTGCCTGCTTTCACAAAAGAGGAAGACTTCAAGGGTCTTAGTCAATTTAGCTTTGATATAATCGTCCTAAACGTCCCTAGTGAGGAACAATCAAAAGCCTTTTACCATGACCTATTTGGAGAGCGATTGCCTGTTGCGATGGATTTCATTCAAGAGGAAGGTCCCGATTTAACCATCGATCCTCACATTGCTTGGGATTTAGAGATTTTAGAGTTTCAAGTGCCTGCCGATTATGACATGGCAGCTTTAAAAACACATTTGGAAGAAGCGGGTCATCCCGTTTATGTAGACAAAAAGCATAAGGTTTTGGTGATTTCTGATCCAAGTCAGATAGAAATTTGGTTTATGAAATGATCCTTGGTTTGTTAGAACAACTAAATGATCATATGCAACAAGGATTATACAGAGGGGCTAGCTTAGCCCTTTTTCAGTCTGGTCAGTGGCAAGAGTATTATCTGGGCACAATAGACGGAGAGCAACCTGTTCAGCCAGATTTGGTCTATGATTTAGCTAGTGTGTCAAAGGTGGTTGGAGTTGCTACTGTCTGTATTTTCTTGATCAATAGCGGAGCACTAAAACTCGATGACTCCCTAAAAAACTATTATCCAGACATGGTTCATGATGAAGTGACCATCCGCCAATTATTGACTCACACCAGTGGACTAGATCCTTATATTCCGAATCGAGATCACCTTCAAGCACAGGAATTACAAGCAGCCTTAAATCAGTTATCCCTTAAAAAGGATAAGACATTCCAGTACACTGACGTGAATTTTTTACTGCTTGGTTTTATGTTAGAAACTTACTGCGGCAAGACTTTGGAACAACTCTTTCAAGAATTGGTTTTTCACCCTTTTGATATGCCACAAACCTCATTTGGCCCAAGACCCACTGCTGTACCTACTCTAAAAGGAGTGAACGACGGACACGTTCATGATCCTAAAGCCAAAGTGCTAGGAAAACAGGCGGGATCAGCGGGGTTGTTTTCAACCCTCAACGATTTGGAACATTTTGCTATGCATTATCTCGAGGATTCCTTTTCAGATTCGCTGTGGAGCAACTACAGTCTCCAAGAAAAAACGCGTTCCCTTGGTTGGAATTTGGAACAGGATTGGATTGACCATACGGGATATACGGGTCCATTTATTATGTTGAATAAGAAAGAGCAAAAAGCAGCTATCTTCTTGACAAATCGAACCTATGATAAAGATGATCGTCCCCTTTGGATTCGAGAACGTCGTCGCATTAGAAACGCTATCATTGACTACATGTCAGACAATCACTAGTCTTATGTCTGCCATGTGTTTAGTCAGCATCATGAAAAAACAAAGGTCACACTGTAAAAAATGTGACCTTTTTGATTAACAGAGAAAGGGAGCATCCTGGAGATGAGAAGGTTATGATTGTTTTCTTCTGTCAAGAACAGATTCTCTCTTCAGCAGTTGGATAGGGAGGACTTGTTTATTTTGAATGGATTTACCAGACATCAAAGCAAGTAGAGAGTCAATCGCTAATTGAGCTTTTTGAGTGGTTTCTTGATGAACGGTACTTAGTTTAGGACTTGTATAAGAGGTGAAAGGTAAATTATCAAAGCCAATGAGTGAAAAATCAGTAGGCACTTTTTGACCAGAGGACTCAAGACCTTCTTTTATTCCCACAATCATTTCATCTGCAGTTGAGAAAATAGCCGTAATCTGTTTGGGATTATGTTGTGCGATAGCTTTGCCTAAAAGTACCCCTCCCTCAAAGGAAATCTCTTCTCCCAAGAGATGACTGTCTAAATTGTATTCTTGAATAGCTTTTTGGTAGCCTAAAAAGCGTTGGTAGAGGAGGCCATTTTGGCGAAAGCGGTCTTCTTGATAGACTTCCTTGCCACTGGCAAATGCGATAGCAGTATGCCCACATTCACAAAGATGTTTAGTAGCCAAATAAGCACCTGAAAAATCATCAGAATTAATGGTACAAATACCAGAATTTTCAACATAGGAGTCAATAAAGATGGTCGGTATGGTAAGGACTTGTGTAATTAATTGAGCATTTTCAGAAGAAACCCCAAAAGCCACAGCGCCATCAATTCCCCACGATTTAACAGCATGGCAAAACTCTTGAACTGATGGTGTGGAAAGCAACATGATTTCATAATGATTCTGGTTAGCAAATCGAGAAATGGTTGCGGTAATTGTTGACAAATAAGGGATTTCTAGGAGGCTTTTCTGTTCAAAAGAAGGAAGCCACAGAGCAATGATTCGCGAGGAACCACTACTGAGCGTACGCGCATTGGCGTCAGGGATATAACCTCTTTTTTGCACTAATGCCATGACACGTTGATAGGTTTTTTCGCTGACCTTATGTTTTTTATTATTTAATACATTTGAGACGGTCATAGGGCTGATTCCCAACTCTGCCGCAATTTCTTTGATGGTTGCCACTGTAGTACTCCTGTATTTGGATCGCTAATACGATAATGATAAGTCTATCATACCACAAGTCCGATATTTGACCAGCCCTAAAAAATCATTGCAAAATTTTTCCCACGCCAAACGCATGAAGAAACTTTTGTTTTCAGAAAACTAGATTCATAATGACAAAATCAATCAAAGTAGTACACTATAGATGAGGTGACTACGATGATTGATTTTATTATTGCTATTGATGATTG
>NZ_JBWKAI010000054.1:0-4755 GCF_056500955.1 Streptococcus sp. F2 | reverse complement strand
TTCGACCAAGAAAGACCACTGGAAGCCCTGGTGACCGACTTGACTTACGTCCGTGTGGATAGGCGCTGGGCTTACGTTTGTCTCATCATTGACCTCTTTAATCGTGAAATCATAGGATTGTCCGTTGACTGGCACAAGACTGCGGAGCTCGTTAAACAAGCCATTCAAAGCATCCCTTATGCACTAACCAAGGTCAAGATGTTCCATTCTGATCGTGGCAAGGAGTTTGACAATCAGCTGATTGATGAGATGCTTGAAGCTTTTGGAATCACCCGTTCTCTCAGTCAGGCTGGTTGTCCCTATGACAATGCCGTCGCTGAGAGTACCTATCGTTCCTTCAAACTGGAGTTTATCAACCAAGAAACCTTTCAATCACTAGAAGAATTAGCCCTCAAAACGAAAGATTATGTCCACTGGTGGAACTATCATCGCATTCATGGTAGTCTTAACTACCAAACTCCCATGACCAAACGAATTATCGCTTAAAAAGCACTTTATAAAAATTGTTCAGAAAAGTGTTGCCTTTTCACTTTATTAAATTATTAAATGAGGAAGAGATAAGAAAATTTGCACTCTAATGACTAGGCATTAATGCTTAGTCTTTTTTTTTACACTCATTTTTACAAATTTAGATTTCGTAGAAAAACGGAGAGTAAAAAATTTCGATAGTTTTTGCACTATACTGAACGTATCAAGAAAACATCTTGATAATAAATTTTTATTACAGTCCCAAATGGTGGCCACCAAATGGAACGGATTGAAACAGATATGATGATATAGCGATAAAGGTTATATCTTGTATAGAATTGTTTCGCCGTCTATTTGGTGTGCCTTTTTTGACACCTCGGCATTCAATAGTTACTCATATAAGTTTCTTTCTACTCCTAAAATTGGGCTGTTAGAAAGAGGCGACTATGCCAACTCATTATTATACAAACGTTGAACTCGTTTCTAACATTGAACCAGCTGAACAAGAATTTTGGTTAAAAGTCCTAGATGATATGGACAGACAAGAAGAAAACTATCAACGTAAAATGAGATACCATCAAGTATCCAGTTTAGACTTCATTGTATCCAATGATGGACGTGAAACGACACTTCAAGAACTTATTCAAAGTAATTCTTGTTCTGGTGAAGACAATGTAATCAAGCAAGTAGAAGAACAACTTTATCTTGAAGCATTAACTGAATTAGATGAAGAACACCGTGTCGTTTTTAAAGCTATATTTGAAAATGGTCTAAATGCTACAAAAACTAGTCAACTAGTTGGTCGGTCTGATAAGACTGCTAAAAAGTACTACAAGGAAGCCTGTAAACAGGTTCTTAATAAAATACAATCATAATAAATTAACTAGTAGTCAACAAAAAGACTACTAGTTTTTTTCAAAAAAATTCCGAAAACCATATCCTGAATCTCCTATATATAGGAGGTGATGGATATGACCTAGATACAGTATCCAGCTCATGATTAAAACCGAGCACGTCTCATTCACATTATTTTCTACTACACAGGAGGAACTGCCGATGGCATTCAAAATGAAAACCACAAAAGGTGGTTATACCACTTCATTGGCTGACAAAATCATCAGTCAAAAACAACCGATTTTCTCACTTAGTTCCGAGCTTGAACCACAACAACGATTTGAAGATGGAAAGCCGACAGGAGAAATCGTAGCCTACAAAGCTTGGTTTGTACAGGAAGGACAAGACCCTTTCCAAGTGAAATTTGAAGAGTCGATTGAGCTACCAGCTTTTCAATCCATGATTCAATTTGACACTCTACAAGCCTGCGAAGTGAAATATAACATATATTTCAAAGCTAACGGTATCACGGAGGTTCGCTAATGACTATGCAATCTTACAATACACTAAGCCACTCCTTTCTGCAATCCTATTTACTCCAGAGCCTTAATATGGCTCTGGGGGCTTTAATGCAGGGAGAAACCAGTTACACGAACTCATTTAATATCATTATCCAAGAAGACGGTTTCATTTTCGTACCTCGGTTACCATCTGCTTACATCTTAGACGATGACTTATACAAGAAAATCTTTCTGATTGCCAACGCTTCACTTTATCCACAGTATACGCTTCTAAAACAAAATGCTACCTACTTTGTTCCCTTAGAAACGGATGACTTACACATTCAACGTGGATTATTCTTCCCTTGGAAGAAGGGGATTTCAGAACGCTTGGCGATTTCTGATTTAGATAAATTTTCATCCAGCTTACCGAAAGGAAAAATCCCAATCATGAAACACTTTGAACTTAACTTAGACAAAGTAAACCACTGGGCTATTACTGGAAATTCAGGTTCTGGGAAATCGTATGCTCTCACTTACTTCTTGAGTGTCCTAAAGCATATGTCTGACTTGATAATTATTGACCCTAAATTCGACACCCCAAGCCGAGGGGCTAGAGAAAATCACATTGCGGTTATCCACCCTGTCGAAAACCGTTCAAAATCTGATTTTGTCTCACAAGTTAATGAACAATTAAGTCAGTGTGCAACTCTTATCCAAAAAAGGCAAGCTATCTTGTATGATAATCCTAACCATCAATTTACCCATCTAACCATCGTCATTGATGAAGTACTTGCTTTGTCCGAGGGTGTAAATAAGACCATAAAAGAAGCCTTTTTCTCATTACTCTCACAGATTGCCTTGTTGGGACGTGCTACCAAAATCCATCTCTTTTTGGTAAGCCAGCGTTTTGACCACAATACCATTCCCATTTCGGTAAGGGAACAGCTAAACGTATTATTACAAATCGGAAATATAAATCAGAAAACCACCCAATTTTTATTTCCTGACTTAGACCCTGAAGGGATTGTTATTCCAACTGGACATGGTACAGGTATCATTCAAGTTATTGATAATGAACACCCCTATCAGGTTCTTCCTCTGCTCTGCCCAACTTACTACACTAAACGAGGTATCCTATGACAACTAAAAACTATTTCATGAGAAGTTTCAATTTCATTCTGAATCTGCTTCTCATCGCTCCTATCTTGTATTTATTCGGTTGGCTTTTCAATAGTCTATCTATTCAATTGAATACCAATACTCTGTTCAAGTTGGAAACTGTCACAACTATTACTGATAAAATCAGTTCTATTAGTTACGGACTAGCTCTTATTTGCTTGTCCTTATCCTTGGTATTGATTGGAATAGAAATTGTCAAACGGTGGAAAACAGACAGACTTGTGAACTATGTGAAATCTGCTTATCATACTTTTTCTCTTAGAAATTTCTTATTTCAACGTGAAAAAGTACAGAAAGTAACAAATCCTGAACATCAGACTGTACCAACATCAACCCCTGTAAGCAACGGATTTAATCGAGCAGTCCGTAAATGTATGGTTGATATTCAGACTGATTCTGTCACTATCTTCATCAAAGTCCCAAGAGACCAACAGGGACAAAAAATTCTAAAGGATATGGAAGCACTATTAAAAGAGGAAATTGCTAGTCAGCATACTGATTACTATTTCTCATCTCCTATTCGAGTCCGCAATCAATTATGGTTCAATGGTAAAAAACGTTAATCTTTGGGGGCTGTGGCTTGCATTAGCAAGAGCCAAACAGCCCCCTTTTTTTATTATGTTCTATTTCAACCATGGGCTATTGGGGTTACTACGACCCCCAATAGGTCAATAATCAATAATCACAAATTTTATTTAAAAAAATCCGAAAACCGCACTCTTATTCTCCTATTATATAAAGAACAACAATAACAAGCGAGGTAAAAGCATATGGCAAAAGAACAACGTTCAACCAAATGGACATTTCTCTTTTACAAAGAGAGCGCTCCAGAAGACTACTTGAACGTCTTGGAAGAACTTCATATCCCATTTATCCTTAGCCCTTGGCACGATAAGGATGTGAACAGACAAACCGGAGAGTTCAAAAAGGTACATAAGCACGGTGCTTTCTTCTTTGATTCACTGAAAAGCTACTCCCAAGTGTCCAATATTATCAGTGACAAGTTAAACGGTCCCGCACATGTGGAAGTCGTCATGTCTCCGACAGGCTTATTTGACTACTTTACACACGCAGAAAACCCAGACAAGGCCCCTTATGACATTGATGATATTGAAATTGGGTGTGGTTTTGATTTGGACAAGTTTTTGATAGAAGTAAAAACTTCTGATTTCATTCATGAAGTGGTTGATATTATCGAGGAGAACGACTTTACCGAATTTGAAGAGCTAGTTTGGTATGCACGAGCAAACAACACCAATCTACTAGGTCTCATTATTGAACGCACCTATTTCTTTGCTAAATATCTGGATTCACGACGGCATAATCCAAATCGATTACAGACTGCCAATGTAGAGGAGAAAGACAACGATGAATAACGAAAAGTTAGAACAAATTGAACAGTTATTACAAACACTTATCAAGCTCATTCAAATCAAAGAGCAGAACAGACCACTAAAGATAATTCAGCAACGAGAATTGCTGAGACAACTAAATATCTCTCCAAATACACTAAAAACTTGGGAACAAAAAGGATTGAAAAGATTAGAACCTCCTATAGAGGGGACTCGAACCGTCTTCTATTTATTAGACGATGTTATTGACTTCTTGAACTCCTAATGTTGAAGTTTTGTGCTAAAATAATATTACCTAATTTGTAAAATTAAGCTAGACAGAAAAAAGCCATCTATGTTAGGCTCAGATAAACACCACATTTGTCTGAAAGGAACTAACATAAATGACCTATACCCATCTTACCACAAATGAACTTGTT
>NZ_JBWKAI010000053.1:0-5051 GCF_056500955.1 Streptococcus sp. F2 | reverse complement strand
TTCTTGGTCTTCAAAGAGATTGAGTTGTGTTATAATGTGCATAGTGAGACCTCGTTAATAGAGATATTTGCACTAACTATTATAACGCTTTGACGTTTTTTGAGGCTCATAAAAGAGAAAAATCGCTGCTTTATCGTGGCGATTTTTCTTTTTACTGTTCAGCAAACCCTTATCATAATTGGGATAAACAACAACGGGAATAGTTCTTACGATATAATTATCAGTTTATCTTTTTAAGCCCAAATATGAGACAAATAACTACTGATGATAAAAAGACTATGTTATGAGATGTTATAGTTATGATAATGAAGACGATCGCCATCAACAGAAAGAAATAATCTAAAAGGTAGTTTCCAATTCTTAATCCTCGGCTGTTTTTTTCTTGACTCTCTATCAAAAGTGTTTCAATGCAAAAACCTAATTGCTCTGAGATTGCCAACATATTCGGCTTACTCGGATAAGTTTCACCATTTTCCCATTTCGATATGGTTTTATCAGATACCTCAAGTTGCTCTGCTAATTGCGCTTGCGTCAAGCCATTCTTATCTCGGTAATCTTTTAACTTTAGGGCTAAAATAGTTTGTTTGTCCATAATGAGATCTCCTTTTCACAATCAATCTATCCAAAAATTGCTCTCTTTTACAGGACATTTACCAGAATAGAGAATAGTAGAGACAAAAGATCTTGTTATCGTTGACAGTACTGTCAATTTTCTGTAAAGAAAAAGCCTCTATGAGGCAAAAATCAATCTAAATAACGAATCAATGTTTTTTCAGTTAAAATATCTGAATAAGTATAAGATTCAACGTAGGAATTATTGATTGCTCCTGGGACATCTGAACTATCATTATATTCAATAATAAATAACGAACTGTAAACTTCAATCAATCGGCCAATCTTATTTTTCTCACGTTTACGACCATTTTCAAGCGTTAACTCTACTAGTTGCCCTTCGTGGGCTTTGATATCTTCTTTAATTTTCTTCATTTTTGCAACATCTGCAAATGCATCACTCATTTTTTTCTCTCTTTCTTATCTTTCCTCAAATTGGGCTATGGTTGAGAATTTATTATACTCTTTTTGAAACATGAGTTTCACTGTTCCACGCGCTCCTGCCCTGTTTTTCTCAAGAATTACTTCAATGGTATTGTCTTCAATAGCTTCTTCAGCTTCTTCGCCCTCTTTCCGATAATAGTCATCACGGTATAAGAAGGCCACAATATCTGCATCTTGCTCAATAGATCCCGATTCCCGAATATCTGATAGAACCGGTCGCTTATCCTGTCTTTGTTCAACACCACGGGAAAGCTGACTAAGGGCAATAACTGGCACTTTTAATTCCTTAGCTAGGATTTTAAGCTGTCTTGAAATATCTGACACTTCTTGTTGCCGATTTTCTGGTTTGGTTCCTGTAATCAACTGTAAGTAGTCAATTACAATCAGTCCTAAACCGCCATCAACTTCTTGGGACAATTTTCGTGACCTTGCCCGAATTTCAGTGATTTTAATACCTGGCGTGTCATCAATATAAATCGGTGCTTCTGCCAAAGCTCCTTGAGCAATGGTGACGTTATTCCAATCTTGATCTGTCAATTGACCTGTCCGTAAGCTATGCGAATCAACCATTCCCTCAGCTGCCAACATACGGTCAACAAGACTCTCTGCTCCCATCTCCAAAGAAAAAATAGCAACAGCCCTCTTTTGCTTCGTGCCTACATTTTGGGCAATGTTAAGGACAAAAGCTGTTTTACCTACTGCTGGACGAGCGGCTAGGATAATGAGTTGATCAGGGTGTAAACCTGTTGTAATTTTGTCAAGATCTCTAAAGCCCGTTGGTAAACCAGTGACATCAGAAGTCTGCTTCGAACGAGCTTCCAAATTTTCATAGTTAACTTTTAGCACATCTGAAATTTTACGAAAACCGCTACGGTTACTGTGCTCATTAATTTCAATTAATGCTCTTTCTGCACCAGCAATAATGTCTTCTGAATCAGAAGCCCCTTCATACGCCAAGTTGACAGTATCTGTCAATCTAGCAATGATATCACGCAACATCGCCTTTTCAGCAACAATTTTAGCATAATAGTCAGCATTGGCACTTGTTGGAACGCTATTGACCAATTCAACAATATAGGACAAACCGCCAATGTTTTGCAAGTCTCCTTGATTATCTAAAATTGTTCTAACAGTTGTTGCATCAATGGCATCGTTACGATCGCTGAGGGTAATCATTGCCCGAAAGATAATTTTATGAGCGTACTTATAAAAATCGTCTGGACTGATAAATTCTCTCACTGTAATCAGCTTATCAGGCGAGATAAAGATTGAGCCTAGGACAGATTGTTCTGCCAATAAATCTTGGGGTTGAACTCGTAATTCAGCTACTTCAGGCAACCTCAACACCTCCAAATCTTATTACGTTTTGTCTCTTATGCTTCTGTGATAGCCAATTTAATTTCAGCTGTTACTTCTTTATGTAATTTCACAGGAACTTCAACCAAACCAATAGCACGGATAGGATGATCTAAAATAATATGACGTTTATCAACTTTTACCCCAAATTGCTTTTGCAATTCTTCTGAAATCTTTTTAGCTGTGATGGAACCAAATGTACGTCCATCTGGGCCAACTTTTTCTTGAAATTGAACACGTGTCTTGTCTTCATCCAAAGTAGCCTTAACTGCTTGAGCTTCTGCTAAAATTTCAGCTTGAGCTTTTTCTTCGGCTTTCTGTTTTCCTTTTAATTCACCGATGCTTTGACTAGTTGCTTCTTTAGCTAAATTTTTCTTAATAAGGAAATTTTGAGCATAGCCTGTTGGGACCTCTTTGATTTCCCCTTTTTTTCCTTTTCCTTTAACATCTGCTAAGAAAATAACTTTCATGATTCCACCTCTCCTGTCTCTTTCATTGTACTATCAATAGTTTCTAATAATAACGCTTTAGCTTGGGGAAGGCTAATGTCTGTCAATTGACAAGCAGCCAAATTAAAGTGACCCCCACCTCCTAATTTTTCCATCACACGCTGAACATTAATCTTACTGCGACTTCTAGCTGAGATGGCAATCTTGTGTGATTCTGTTTCTACTAACACAAAGCTAGCTTCAACATGTGCCATTGACAATATGGTGTCCGCCGCTTTACTAGCAATCACATTGCTGTAAAGTTTTCCATTTTCACCCGCTGCCACAATAATACTATCACCTAGACGCTGCCCTTGGAGGATAATTTCATTGACTTGTTTATACTCATCAAAATCTGTAGCTGAGATAGTTTGAATCTCAACGCTATCACTCCCTTTGCTTCTTAAATAACTAGCGACATCAAAAGTTCGACTTGTGACACGTGTCGAAAAGTTTTTAGTATCAAGCATAATACCAGCCATTAGAACACTGGCTTGAATTTTATTTAACCGTTTTTTGGCATTCTGAAATTGAATGAGTTCTGTCACCAATTCGGCTGCGCTGCTTGCCCCACTTTCGATGAAGGTTAGAATAGCATTATCTGGGAAATCATCGTCCCTTCTATGGTGGTCCACAACGATAACATCTTCGAATTGCTCATAAAATTCTTTAGACAGGGTCAGTGAAATTTTAGAGTGATCAACCATTACCAAAAGAGATCTTGGAGTTACCAAGCCCATGGCTTGCGAAATGCTAATGAGACGAGTTTTGCCGTCAGCTTGAAGACGTTCGATAGCTCTCTCAATATCTGAACTCATTTCATCCGGATTATACACCGCGAAACTATTTTCAATAATATTGCTTGCAAAAAACTGCATCCCAACAGCAGAACCTAAGGCATCCATGTCGAGTTTTCTATGCCCGACAATAAAGACATTGTCCACCATCTTAATACGATCTGAGATAGCTGTCATCATCGCCCGGGTACGTGTCCTAGAGCGTTTAACCGTTGATACAGAACCGCCACCAAAGTAAATAGGATTGGTGTGATCCGCATTTTCACGAATGACAATCTGATCCCCTCCTCGAACAAGCGCAATATTAAGATTTTCAAGAGCCACTTGTCCAATTTGGCTATGTTTTTCTTCGCCAAATGAGATACCTATACTAAGGGTCAAGGGGCGCTGTGCTTCCTGAGCCTCTTTGCGAAATTCTTCTAAAACAGAAAATTTATCATCCATTAATGCTTTTAGGGTCTTAAAATCCGTAAAGAAATAATAACGGTCCATGTTGACGCGACGATAAAAAATCTGTTTTGACTCCATAAATTCGTCAATAAAATTCGCTACAAACGAATTAATCTTGGAGGTGTCCGCATCAGATAGATCATCTGTGAGATCATCGTAATTATCAACAGAGATAATGCCGACAACAGGTCTTAACATGCTAGCATCAGCAGATTGTCTATTGCCTACAAAACTATCAAAAAAGTAGAAAATTCCCGACGCGACGTCAATATAGGACGTGTACTTATTACCAGAAACTTCAAATGTCTGCGAAATGTCTCCTCGACGCTTTTCAGTGAGTATTTGTTGAATTAAATGATTCTGTAAAAGACCATCTTCTGTCGTAAAAATTAACTCGGCGTAAGGGTTATACCACTCAACGGCATTAGTTTCTTGATCAAACTGAACAACACCAACAGGCATTTTATCTAAAAGTGTTTTGAGATTATCTTCTGTCTGCTCATTTAATAATTCAATGTGATCTAAATCTGATAATTCGTAAACCTCTTTTTGGTACCAAAGAAGTGCAACAACAAATAGTAATACAAGAAAAATGGCTGATAGGATCAGCATTTTCGACTGCATAATTCTAACGCAAAGCGCTAGCAATCCAAATAAAATCAAGCCCATCATAATTAAATGAATGGTTTCAAAACGAAATCTTTTCATCCTCTAACCTCTTAAGCCCTTATTATATCATAAAACAGCCCTGAAATACAGAGCTGTCGGTTGGTTTGCCACGCCGTACGCATGAAAACTTTCTCTTCATCCTTTTGTGCCCGGACATCAATTTTGAAAAGATTCCTTTTTAAATCAATCATCTGCTTAGCCTCTTTCTCCAAATAATTGGACTAAATAATCTTTC
>NZ_JBWKAI010000052.1:0-5327 GCF_056500955.1 Streptococcus sp. F2 | reverse complement strand
ATAACAAGTTCATTTGTGGTAAGATGGGTATAGGTCATTTATGTTAGTTCCTTTCAGACAAATGTGGTGTTTATCTGAGCCTAACATAGATGGCTTTTTTCTGTCTAGCTTAATTTTACAAATTAGGCTACTAGAAAAAGTTTTGCACGATTGATATAATAACAAATAAAGGGATGTTATTGTGTTGAACTATAAGTATATTACTCTAAATGATAGTTACGAGTTAAATGTTTGGTTAGATTTTGTATTACGAGATTTTAAAAAAAAAGAAAAGTATTCTAAATTTAGATTTATAATAAAAAAATTGTCTATTAAAAATTCAAGAACTACATTTCAAGAAATTGAAAGTGTTCGTAAAGAATTAATGGGACTATCAGAACTTGATTTGAAGCATTTAAGAATGATAATTGAAAATAGAGAGACAACAGGGATTGGTTTAGAATTCAAAGCATTTTTACAAAAGATATTTAATTTTTTTGGTGTGATTGTAGTAGGTTTAATTCCAGTAATATTAGGTTATAATTCAATAGAGAGAGTTGTAACTTCTTGGTTAAATGCCAAAACTTTTAAATCTAGTATTTTATTAATTGTATGGATATTTGTTTTATATATTTATTATGTAGGTTTTAAAGAATTCTTTTTGCATGATTCTAAAAAAAGAGAAGTTAGAAAGTATTTGTTATTTTTGATAAATGATATTTTATTAGATATGGAGAAACATTGATGTCATGATTAATTTCATGGCTTTTTTGTTTGTTTTTTTATTAAAGAGCAAAGTTCGGGGATACTGTATATAAATTAAAGCTAAAGATGAAAAATAGTTCGATTTTAAATCAGAAAACCTGCTTAACCGGAACAAATAATGTTCGGAGTAATTAAATTATAAGGAGAATGAGTATGCAACAAGTTTTTAATGTGAGTGTTCCTGTACCAGATGATGTCGTTATCATATCAAAAGAGGAATATTTAGATTTGTTAAGTGATAATGAACAAGGAAAATGGTGGGATATTGATAATTTGCAAGAATTGTTGGGCCTTGGTAGGTCAAAGTTAATTAATGATATCTTATTAAACCCAGATATTAAAAAGGAAGTTGATTTATCAATTAATCCAAATGGTTTTATTGTTTATCCTAGGGGGAAAGGTAGCCGTTATAAAATATTAGCAACTAGAGCTAGAAAATACTTTGAAGAAAATTTTGGTTCTATTTTATTAAATAACTAAATGATATAATATTGAGGATAAATTCCTTGATGTCTAGGAAAGGAGAAAAATGGCAACATATAGACAAAGAGGTAAAAAGAAATTATGGGATTATAGAATATTCAATGAAAAAAGTGAGTTAGTTGCTTCTGGTTCAGGCTTTAAGACAAAGCGTGAAGCTATGAATGAAGCTATGAGGATAGAGCAACAAAAGTCACTAGTAAATTCTATATCTTCTGATATAACATTGTATGAACTGTGGTTTGAATGGTATAACTTAGTCATTAAGCCTAGTGATTTAGCAGAGACTACTAAGAATAAATATTTTATTAGGGGTTCGATTATTCGTAAGCTTTTTGGGAATCAGAAGGTAAATAAAATAAAGCATAGTGCGTATCAAAGGAAATTAAATACGTACGCTGAAAAATATACTAAAAATCATGTCAGGAGATTAAATTCTGATATAAAAAAAACCATTCAGTTTGCAAAAAGAGATGGCATTTTATTATCTGACTTTACAGATGGAGTTGTCATAGCTGGTAGGCAATTTGTTAAGGATGCAGATGATAAATATCTACATAGTATTTCTGATTATAAGAAAGTAATATCTTATTTAGAAAATAATTTAGATTATTCAAATAGTATCGTTTATTATTTATTACTGGTGTTATTTAAAACAGGTTTGCGAGTGGGTGAAGCTTTAGCATTAACTTGGGATGATGTTAATTTTGAGGATCTAGAAATCAAGACGTATAGAAGATTCAGTGGCGATAAAGGAACTTTTAGTCCACCTAAAACAAAAACTTCTATTCGTACTATTCCTATTAGTCAATCTTTAGCATTAATCTTAAGACGCTTGAAGGACGATCAGCAAGCTATGTTGAAAAATTTAAAAATTGTAAATATTAATAATCAAATATTTTATGACTATAGATACGGTGTGTCGTCAAATAGTGCTATTAATAAAAGTTTGAGAAATGTATTACATTTATTAAATATTGATTCAAAAATGACTGCAATAGGTGCAAGACATACCTATGGAAGTTACTTATTGGCTAAGGGTGTTGATATTTGGGTAGTTGCAAGATTAATGGGTCATAAGGATATTACACAGTTACTTGAAACTTATGGTCACGTCTTGACAGAAGTAATAAATAAGGAATATGAAACGGTCAGAAGTTTAGTATCTTAAAGCTAATTTTTAAAGAATATCTTCTAGAACAAATTTAGAACAAATTTGCCAAAACAAAGAAAAAAACCTTTTAAATCAAGGTTTTTGACACTATTATTAATACCCCCTACAGTTTAAAAAGAGTTAAACTAAGTAACAAAAGAAAAGGAAAATGGCGAAAATTCAAGGTTTTGTCACCTATTAGATATTATAAGGAAAAGATTGGTTGACCAAAAGTTGACCAATTTTTAGCTGGTTAATATGCTGTGTCATTATTTTAATTCATTAATAATAACATTGATTATTTTTAGCACTTTATTTCTTTTTGAAGGAGTCAGGAGCTTTAATTGTTCAATTAGATTATCTATTTCGGAAGAGGAGGAAAAGTTTGGTGTATCAAAAAAATCTGTAATGGTAATGTCTAATGCGTTTAGTACTTTTTCTAAAGTATTGATTTTTATGTTAGTCGCCAGATTTTCTAATTTATAAGCGTAGTTGACACCTAAGTCAGCTTTTTCTTCTAGTTGCTCTTGAGTCATGCCTCTTTGAAGGCGTATTTTTCGGATTCTTTTAGCTATAAAAGACTGTAAATTATTTTTTTCCATGCTGGTATTCTCCTTACCTAATAATAAAGAGTTTAGTCATAAAAGGTAACTTCTCAAAAAGTTGATTTATCAACTTAAGACAACTTTACAAGGTTGTTTAAATATGATAAAATGCTGTAGAAATAACCTTTTAAAGTTGGTTCTCAAGGGAGGAGAGTCTTAAATGAAATCAAACACAAAAAAAATGGTAACTTCTGCTGCTTTAGTCGCTGCGTTAGTTGGTACAGGTGCTAAAGCACATGCTGATACTGTAATTCCTGTAAATACTACTGGTGATGTTGCAGCCGCTAATGAAAATGCCACTCTTGAAACACAAGTGAAAGATCAAGAAACTGTTGTAGCTGATCTTACTGAAAAAGTACAAAAAGCTAAAGTTGCAGATGATTTGGCTAGTCAAGCCGTGGATCAAGCAAAAGCTAATGAAGCTAATGCAGCCGATGTAGAAACTCAAAAAGCAGAAGTGGATAAACAACTTGCAACTGCTGAAAATGATGTTAAAGTTGCTAACGAAGATGTTGCAACCGAAACTAAAGACGTTGAAAAAGCACAAGCTGAAAACCAACAAGCCCAAGATGCACTTAAAGCCGCTGAAAGTGAAGCTGCTAAAGCATCAACCGAAACAAAACAACCAAGCACTGTTGAATTAGATGAAGATTTTGCGAAAGCGTTAGGTGATAAATCAGCTCCTGATTATTCAGATGACCTAACGGCTATGGGTGGTGATAATAACTTTACATTCGTTTCAAATCCTGGTGACGAGCAAACCGTTGATATTGATAACTTAACCGATGACCAATTGACTGATTTGTCTAATTATGCCGCATCTTTAATTAACCAAGTTCGTGATCAAGCTCGAAAAGCAGGTGTTAACCTAACGGTTGGTAATACATTTGTTACTAAAGGTGCTGTACAATTTGCCAAAGATGTCGCTCAAAACTATCGTAAAGATAATTGGAATGCCTTTGAAAAATCTCATGATGTCAATGCTATTGATAACGCAGCTCGTGCTAATGGACTTCAAGCTACTGGTCAAAATGCTTATGAAGATGCTGGCATGGGACAATTATCAAGTTATAAAACTCATACCTTTACAATGGCAGAACTCAAAAAACATATTTATGATGCCATTGAACATATGATTTCAAATGATAGTAAATCTAACTGGAAACACACAGAATCTCTAGTTGGTACTGGAGTTTCAGGGGAATATTTAGGTGTTTCTATTTCTCGAGTTGGTGACGTTGTAACCGTACATGTTTTACAAGTACCAAAATCTCGCATTCAAGATGCTAATAAATTTGACACTAATAAACTTCTTAATCCTTACCAAGGAGAAGTTGATCCAAAAGCAAAAGAAGTTTTAGCACAACTAGAATCTGCTCGTACATTTGCTGCTGGTAAAGCAGAAGCTCTCGCTACTCAACAATCAAAACTTCAAGCTGCTAAATCTCATGTTGCTGAATTAACTAACAAAGTTGTTCAATTGAAAGAACAACAAGCACAATTGGGCAATGTACAGCCCGGTGATTTGTCAGCGCTTGTCACATCTGCTGTAGAACGTAAAGCACAAACAGCTCGCAACCTTGCAGATATGCAAGCCGCTCTCGATAGCGCAACTGCTAAATTGAATAAACTAAAAGCTGCTCTTGCAACAGTTCCTGCTAAGCCAGAAGCTCCAGCTGAAACACCAGCTAAGCCAGAAGCACACGTTGAAACTCCAAGTAAACCTGTTCAACCAGTAGTACCTATCAAGCCAGAAGAACTCACTCCTTCTAATGTACCAGTACCAGAAGCACCAGCTAAACCTATGATGCCAAGCAACCCAGAAAAACCAACTGTAACAGAAGTACCTAAGTCTTCCACAGAAAGAACAGAACTCCCACGTCATCAGGAAAAACCTTCTCAATTTAATCAGTCAGTAACACCTTCAAGTACTGTTCAGTCTATTACAGCTAAGCTAATTAATAGTAACCAACAATCAATGACTTATCAGGCTAAGTTACCAGAAACTAAAGATAGCGCTGATAAAGGGGCTATTATCGGCTTCTTAACTCTTGGCTTAGCTTTGATTCCATTTGTCGGTAATCGCTTTAAGTCAAGCCAAAATTAAAATAAGCCAGAAAGAGAGAGGATAGCATGGGATTATTTCTTAAAGCAATGAAAGTGAGTTCAGGGGCAACTCTCGGATATGCTGCTACTAATATGGGGATTAAAAAAGCAACTGAATGGTCAGAAACCTCAAAAATAGAGAATTATAACAGACACCGAAAAAAGTTTTATGATCCTTTTATTCGAAAAGATTTGATACATTTAGAAGTTGATGGTAAATTACAGGCAATTCCTTATCC
>NZ_JBWKAI010000051.1:0-5404 GCF_056500955.1 Streptococcus sp. F2 | reverse complement strand
CAATTATCAATAGCAATAATAAAATCAATCATCGTAGTCACCTCATCTATAGTGTACTACTTTGATTGATTTTGTCATTATGAATCTAGTTTTCTGAAAACAAAAGTTTCTTCATGCGTTTGGCGTGTAGTTTTTATCTCCTTAATGGGGTCTTCCTTAAATTGAACTAACTGGAACATAAAAAGCTCCCTCTTTCTAGCTAAAGGCAGGACGCCTAAATAATCAGCTACTATTTTTTATTTGGCTAGCAATATGGGTAGCAAAATAAAAACAGACTCTCCGAAAGTTCGGAAAGCCTGATATGATGCGATTAATCAACTTATTTAGCTACTGGATAAACAGAAACTTGTTTTTTATCGCGTCCTTTACGTTCGAAACGTACAACACCTTCAACTTTAGCGAAAAGTGTGTCATCTCCACCACGGCCTACGTTTACACCTGGGTAGATATGAGTTCCACGTTGACGGTAAAGAATTGATCCACCTGAAACAGTTTGACCATCAGCAGCTTTAGCACCTAGGCGTTTAGCTTGTGAGTCACGTCCGTTTGATGTAGAACCTCCACCTTTTTTGTGGGCGAAAAGTTGCAAGTTAGCAAGATTCATTTTTAACATAATGTTGTTTCCTCTCTTAAATTAAATTTAGATGACCTGAGTTTTGACAAATTTCGAAGAATCATTCGCCAAACTAGTCATTCCTAGAAGAAAAGATTCAAATAATAATTGAACTTCCTCCTTGTTGTCATGTGGTGGTATTGTAATAGCCATATACCCACCTTCAACATCATTAAGATCTACTAATGCTTGGCAATCTGCTAACATCTCAAGAGAATTAACAAAGTTAATGGCTAGAGTACTAACAGAGGCACAAACAATATCAAAGCCATGTTTACCACTACCAGCATGACCTGTCAGTGTAACACTGCTCAGTTGACCATTTTTTTGGCGAGTAAAAATTGCTTTAATCATAAGCTAGTAAATTAAGCGTTGATTGCGTTGATGACAACTTTAGTGTAAGGTTGACGATGACCTTGTTTACGGTGGCTACCTTTTTTAGGTTTGTATTTGAAAGTTACAACTTTCTTTTGTTTTCCTTGTTTTTCAACAGTTCCAACGACAGTAGCTCCTTCAACAACTGGAGTACCAACTACAGTTTTGTCACCACCTACAAGAACAACTTCGTTAAAAGTTACTTCTGCGCCAGCTTCAGCGTCAATTTTCTCAACGTAGATTGCTTGACCTACTTCAACTTTAACTTGTTTTCCACCAGTTTTGATGATTGCGTATGTGCTCATGATGCACCTCCTATAAAATTTTTAGTTGAGGTTTCCCTCTGTGAAGACTCGCCTGGAATCGTGAGACTTGGTCTACTTGACAACGATTTTCGTGCGGTTGCACAGGATGTGCATTTAGTCAACGTTACTATTTTAGCACCATAACTGCTTTTTATCAAGGAAAAAATAACTTTAATCTCTATTTTTTTATCATTAAATGCTAGACCACCAAGTATTACCATTTCAGGTTGACTAAATCATTAATTTCCTGATAGGCAAGTGCTACTTTTGCTTTGGTTTCCTCATCAATCTTATCATGGTATTTTCCACCCTTGATAAAATCTTCTAAAATCATTGTTCGATAATTGTATAGTTCAAAACCTTCTTTGCCCACAATCCCTTTGCCTTTGGCTAAAACCATCGTTGGATGGGCTTTAACTGTTTTGATGGTTGTCTTTTTCCCTTTTTTCTCAAAAGTAAGGTCCATCAATAGGCCGCGTTCTGTCCAAATGTCATCTACTGTTTCTAAGCGCTGGTTGGAAATAAAATTCCCCATAGAATAAATAATAAATTTTTTGTCCTTTCCTTTGAGGATGGTTTCTGACGGTTCAATTACATGGGGATGACCACCAAGGACAACATCTGCTCCCCAATCAATCATGTTATGATAGAGTTCTTTTTGCTCTACTGTGGGTTCTAATGCATATTCTGTCCCCATTTGTGGCATAACAATAGTAACGTCAGCCTTTTTTTCAGCAGACTGAATTTCTTTTTTCATTTTAGATTCATCTAAATCAGACAAGTGTTTCTCATACTCTTCCTGACTAAGACCACCTTCCATACCATTGTAACCATAGGAATAGCCTAGTATAGCTATTTTAATCCCATTAACATTTTTAATCAGAAAAGGTTCTTTTGAACGGTCTTTGTTGTAGATACCAATACTATCTAGCCCTAATTGTGAAAAGACCTTTTTCGTATGGAGAGCCCCTGCCAACTGAGAATCTAAAATATGGTTATGGGCTAAATCAACCACATCATAGCCTGTCTGTTTGAGAGCACTTGCAATTTCTTCTGGAGCATTAAATAAAGGATAACCAGCTAAGGGATAATCTGGACTAATGGTCCCTTCGTAGTCTCCAATAGCCAAATCAGCCTCCCTAATCCATTCTTTAACGTATTCAAAATAGGGATTAAAATCATAGGAATCATCAGCTTTTCTAGCACTCATATAGAGAATATCATGAATCAAGATATCACCGTTAGCAACGACACGTGCAGTTTTTACAGCTTGATGGCTACTTTGCTGTGCTATTTTACTATTTTTTTGAAAGGCAAGTAAGTCGTTCATCAGCCCAACTAGTAACAGTACAGCAATCGCAGAAATCACAACTAATAGTGTTTTTTTATAGGGAATTTCTTTTATCAAAACGCAACCTCCTTTTCCTCTATTATAACATCTTGCTGCAACAATTTCCTGTGTTTTTCCAGCAAAAAAAGCTCTTGACAACCAAGAGCTTTTTCATTCCTATAAAGTTACTACTGCTTGATTAACATCTAAAAATGTCATTAGAGCAAGTCCTCAATAAGACTATCAACATCATCATTGATAACTTCAGGTGTGATTTCCGTCACGACAATGCCTGCAACTGCTCGTTCAACAAGACCTGTAATATCAAAACGTTCTTCATACTTTTCAACATTACTTAGTTTAGGGTTAGTTTTAGGACGATCTGGTGCAAAAATAGTACAGCAATCTTCGAACGGTTGAATAGAAATCTCAAAGGTATCAATCGCCTGAGCCATCTCAATAATCTCAAGCTTATCCATTGTTACTACTGGTCGGATAATTGGTGTTGAGGTGACAGCATTAATGGCCTGCATGCTTTCTAGAGTTTGACTAGCAACTTGACCTAGGCTCTCACCGTTAACAATAACAAGTGCATGGCGTTGTTCACGAATAGCATCTGTAATGCGCATCATAAAGCGACGAGTTAATGTCATAAGGTAAGCTTCTGGTGCCTTATTTTTAATTTCTTCTTGAATTTCTGTAAAGGGAACTTCGATAAATTGAATATTCCCACCGAAACGAGTTAATCGACGAGTAAGGTTTTGCGCTTTAGCCAAGGCACCTGGACTGGTGTAAGGAGGACTAGCAAAGTGAACGGCTTCAATATCAAGGCCTCGTTTAAGAGCTAAATAACCAGCTACCGGTGAATCAATACCACCTGATAACATCAGCATCCCTTTACCCGATGTTCCTACTGGTAATCCGCCTGCTCCTTTAATTTCTTCATAGTAAATATAGGCTGCTTCATCACGAATTTCAACTTTGAGGGTCACATCTGGATGTTTCATCTGAGCTTGGATATTTGGTAAAACCTCAAAAACAGCTCCTCCAAGAAGGTTATTAAGTTCACGACTGTCCAATTCAAATTGATGATCGCTCCGTTTACTGGCAATTTTAAAGGTTAATCCTTCATGATAAAGAGAGGTCATGATGTTTTGAACAGTCTCTATCAAAACAGGAACACTTTTGTCAACCTTATAAACTGGAGATAAAGCTTGAATCCCAAAAACCAGTTTCAAAGCTTCTACAACTGGCTGGTAATCTGTGCCATTCAAATAGACATGAGTTCTGTCACGGTCTGAACGAACAGTGATAGCTGGAAAAGGAGCTAAAACATCCTGAATGTTCTTTTTAAGTTTATTGATGAATCGCATACGATTCTTTCCTTTAGTTGATAGTTCACCGTGGCGAACCATAATTTCTGAATAGTTCATCTTACCTAACTTTCTGTGTTTTATCATAAATCTGTTTGAATATTGTGAGGAATTGCTCTACTTGTCCCATGTCATTATCATCATCTAAGCTAATACGAACAGCAGTTTGAGCAGCTTTGACGGGTACTCCCATTGCTACCAAACTTCCTGCCGGCTTTCCAGCTTTAGACGAACAAGCGCTGGTTGTCGAAATATAAATGTCGTGCGTTTCAAAAGCATGGACAATGACTTCACCTCGAACACCCTTAATACCAAAGGTAATAATATTGGGCGCAAATCCTTCTTGGCCTGAGAATAGAGTAACATCCTGATAGCCTGATAGTGCCTGATAAATCACTTCTCGCATTGCCTTCAGTCTAGGTAAAGCTAAGGTTTCCTTTTCCGTTACCATTCTAAGTGCCTTGGCCATACTAGCAATTCCAGCTACATTTTCAGTTGTTGAGCGCATCTCCTGTTCTTGACCTCCTCCAGTCAATAAAGGGTTAAGTCGCTTGCCAGATTTTTTATAGAGGAAGCCTACACCACGCACTGCATGAAACTTGTGGCCAGAAAACGAGGCCAAATCAACGCGTTCGGTCAGATAGGTTGCGGTGGGAATTTTGCCGATTGCCTGAACCGCGTCAACATGGAAAGTAACCGTCGAGTGATCTGCCAACATTTTTGAGATAGCTTGAATGGGCTGGATAGCCCCCATCTCATTATTAACCGCCATAATAGACACTAAGATGGTATCTGGTCGAAGAAGCTCAGCTAGGGCTTTCACATCTACTATTCCTCGTGCTGTTACAGGAGCATATGATACCTCAAATCCTTGTGAGCTAAGCCACTTGGCACTCTCAGTTACCGCAGGATGTTCAATCGCTGAAACAATAATATGTTTCCCAAAAGCAGCCTTTTCAAAAGCAATCCCTTTAATAGCCCAATTATCACTTTCTGTCCCACCAGACGTAAAAAAGATTTCTTCTGTTTTAACACCTAACAAACCAGCAATCTGTTTACGGGAAGCCTCTAAAATACGACTTGCATTTGTCCCTAATTGATGCAGGCTTGAGGGGTTGCCATATATTTTTGTTGCTACTTCTTGGTAGGTTCTAAGAGCCTCGCCATAAGGAATGGTTGTGGCTGCATTATCAAAATAAATCATGTGTCACCTTCATTTTTACTCAATACTTTATTGTATCACAAAATAGCTAAAATGAAATCAGGAAAATATTGCCCTAACACGCCGTACGCATGAAAACTTTCTCTTCATCCTTTTGTGCCCGGACATCAATTTTGAAAAGATTCCTTTTTAAATCAATCATCTGCTTAGCCTCTTTCTCCAAATAATTGGACTAAATAATCTTCC
>NZ_JBWKAI010000050.1:0-5521 GCF_056500955.1 Streptococcus sp. F2 | reverse complement strand
GATTATGTCCACTGGTGGAACTATCATCGCATTCATGGTAGTCTTAACTACCAAACTCCCATGACCAAACGAATTATCGCTTAAAAAGCACTTTATAAAAATTGTTCAGAAAAGTGTTGCCTTTTCATAGGATTCCTAATCCCATTAGTAGTAACGTAATAGCTAGGAATAAATTATTGAAAATATGAAGTAAAATGGAATCTCTTAAATTCCCTCGTCTTTGATAGGCAACGAAAAGGAGGATTCCCATACAGGTATACATGACAAATTCAACAATATTAGTAGCATGCGGTAAGGCAAAAATAAGAGAGGTTAACAAACCTGCTATCTTAAGTGATTTTCCTTTAAAGAGATCAATCATAGGAAACCCTCTAAAGACTAGTTCTTCCATAATAGGAGCGATAAAAGCAATCACAAGAACAAATAAAGCTATATAAAGTGGAAAACCATCCTTAATGAAGCCTGCTAAGGTATGCAGTGCGGCATCATTGGCGCTAATCTCTTGACCAGACCAGGCTTGATTTAGGAGTGTTCCTACAATGGCAATTACACGTCCTATTAACCAAAATAAAGCCAGATAGCCCCAATCAACTAGTCTCATTTTTTGCTGTTTAATAGAGGCCTCCTCCTTATTTTGGTAAAGACGCCATAAACAGACAAGAGTAATCCCTACAATAACTAAATAGATTATTCCAATTCCCCAATTAACCCCCATAGGAATATCATGTTGCTTTTGTAATAAAATCATCGGAAGGGCATTGAAAACCAAAGCGAGAATAATAAGCGCTGCTATTTTTAAACAATTAATGAATACTTTCATAAGTAGTCTCCTTTTAGGCTAACGATAAAATTGTCTGGTCATTGTTGCACTCTTAACGAGTAAATAAAGCTGAATTAACACCAAAACTAGGATAGCTGTCAATTCCACTTGACCAGTGAATAGATAGATAAAAAATAAAATCACATACAAGGAAGGGATAATGAGACCATTTAGGGACAACACACTTTCAAAGGATGTCTTGTGATAGGCTTGTAATTCTGCCTCATCTAGAGCCATGATATTATGTTTTAATTCTTTCAAATTTGGAAAATAAGGAACATTGGTTCCCCGAATGGCATTGTAACGTTTCATGGCTAAAGCTTGAAAAGGAATGGCCATTAGTAATAAAAGAATATCCAAAAGCGGAATGGCCAACATGGCATGCTGTGAATCATTGGTTAAGGTCAGACCAAGTAGCACATTACACATGGATAAAATAGAAGCTACGGCAATCAATAACATGGTATAAGCATGCTTTTTATTCAGCTGACGGTAACCTTTTTCAGAATAATCATCCTCTTCAACTGTGTTATAAACAGCTGTCTCTTTTTTCAGTTGCGTTAAAAAAACAAAAGAGAGTGTGAGTCCTGTGACAACTACCAGACGATTTAATAAGATAATCAGGTTAATCACATCGTCTTTTAGGAATGTGAGATGATCTAATCTCCCTCCATGGTAACCTAAAAAGGCTCCAACCATGCCACCTATAATCCCTCCCGCCAAACTTGATAGCAATAACATTTTTAACAAGCGTAAAAAACTATTCATCTTCTTTTTCATTCCTCGACCTCCACTAGACGAAACACATCCTCAACTGGTTCCTGAAACACCTTAGCAATTTTCATGGCAATTACAATTGATGGGGTATATTCGTTACGCTCAATGAGACTGATGGTTTGTCTCGATACACCTGCAAGTTTTGCCATTTCCGTTTGATTAATACCATCTCTGGCTCGTAATTCTTTGAGCCTATTTTTAAGAATAATGTCCATTGGTACCTCTTTTACCCTCCCCTAGCTCATTTTCTAAGATAAGAAAAAGCAGTCAATGATAAGGTCAGCCCTGTACAAATCAAAACCAAGTAACTCAAGGATACTCCAAACCAGATTACCCTAATAAGATGATAGCTTAAAATAAAAAATGTCAGTACACTTGTCCAAAAGCAGATTTTCCTACTCTGAAGCTTGAGTTGATCATTCATGTTTTAACCCCCCTTTACTTCTTTTATCACATTTATTGTAACACATCTTTTGCTTATTGACAATGATGATAGTCAAAAAGATTATGATTATTGTCAAATTTCCTATGAAGATAGTCAAAAAACCAAGCCCCTAGGAACTTGGTTTTGACGTTATCTGATTAAAACTGCTCTGGAACTGCTGCCATTAAGTCAGAAATCTTAGAAGTATCTGATCCACCGGCCATCGCCATATCTGGTTTTCCACCACCACGGCCTGACACAATAGGCGCCAACACTTTAATCATATTACCTGCATGCACTTCTTTAGACTTGCTTGCTACAAGGACATTAACTTTCTCACCAATCGCTGCTACTAGAACTAGCACCTCTGAGTAGTCTTTTTGTTTCCAATTATCAGCAAAGGTACGTAGGGCGCCTGCATCAGATACAGACACTTGACTAGCAATATAGCGCAAGCCATTTACTTCCTTGACCTCTTTAAAGACATCACCAGCTTGGGCTGCTGCAGCTTTTTCTTTAAGCTCTGCATTTTCTTTTTGCAAATCGCGGAGCTGTTCACTTAGACTAACAACCTTAGCAGGAACTTGATCCATTTGTGGAGCTTTCAATGTGTGAGCGATCTCTTTCAACGCATCTTCTTGCTTGCGGAAGCTTTCAAAGGCCTGTTGACCCGTAACAGCTAAAATACGACGTGTTCCTGAACCAATACCTTCTTCTTTAAGAATCTTGAAAAGGCCAATTTCCGAAGTATTGCTTAAATGAGTTCCTCCACAAAGCTCAACAGAATAATCACCGATTTGAACCACACGAACAGTTTTACCATATTTCTCACCAAAGAGTGCCATAGCTCCCATTGATTTAGCGGTTTCTACATCAGTTTCAGTTGTTGTGATAGCAAGGGCCTTCCAGATTTGTTGGTTAACTTCTTCTTCAATGCGACGAAGCTCATCTGCTGTTACAGCTTCAAAATGGGTGAAGTCAAAACGTAAGAATTCTTCCTCGTTTAAAGATCCCGCTTGGGTAGCATGCTCACCGATAATGTTGTGAAGGGCTGCATGCAACAAGTGAGTTGCTGTATGATTTTTCTCAACAGCATAACGGCGCTTGTGATCAATATCAAGAGTGTAAACAGTGTCGAGGGCTAAACTAGCTAAGACATCTACCGTATGCAAGGCTTGACCATTTGGTGCCTTTTGAACATCTGTTACACGGGCAACAATGTCTCCATTAGTATTTTTAATGACCCCGCGGTCAGCCACTTGTCCACCCATTTCAGCATAGAATGGCGTTTGGTCAAAGACAAGCAGGGCTTGACCTTCTGACACGACTTCACTACGCTCATTATTGACAATAATAACCGCTAGACGAGCATCAACAGTTTCCGTTTCATATAAGAAGGTCGATGGTTCGGTAATACCAGCAAGGGTTTCATTTTGCATCCCCATTGATCCGCCTTTAACAACAGCTGCACGGGCACGGTCCTGCTGTTCTTTCATGGCAGCCTTGAAACCATCATGATCAATTTTGTAACCAGCTTCTTCTGCCATTTCCTCAGTCAATTCAACCGGGAAACCATAGGTATCATACAATTTGAAGATATCTTTACCTTCTAGGGTATCTTTACCAGCTTCTTTTAACTGCGCCAGCAATTGATCCAAATGACCTGAACCAGCATCAATGGTACGAGCAAAAGTCTCTTCTTCGCGTTTAACAATTTTCTCGATGAAGTCACGTTTTTCAAGGATTTCTGGATAGTAGGAAGCCATGATTTCCCCTACAGTCTGAACCAGTTTGTAAAGGAAGGTTTCTTTGATACCAAGTTTACGTCCATGCATGACCGCACGACGAAGCAAACGGCGAAGCACATAGCCGCGACCTTCATTACCTGGAAGAGCGCCGTCACCGATCGCAAATGATAGAGCACGAATATGGTCTGCAATGACCTTAAAGCTCATGTCGTCTCCGTCTTGATCGTAAGTTTGACCAGACAATTTTTCGACTTCCTTGATGATTGGCATGAACAAATCAGTTTCAAAGTTTGTTTTAGCCCCTTGCATCACCGCTACCAGACGTTCTAAACCAGCGCCCGTATCAATGTTTTTATTTGGTAATTCTTTATATTCTGAACGCGGCACTTCTGGATCAGCATTGAATTGAGATAAAACGATATTCCAGATTTCAATGTAGCGATCATTTTCCAAATCTTCCTCTAGCAAGCGAATCCCAATGTTTTCTGGGTCAAAAGCTTCTCCGCGGTCAAAGAAAATCTCAGTGTCCGGACCTGAAGGACCCGCACCAATTTCCCAGAAATTCTCTTCTAAAGGAATCAGGTGACTTGGATCAACGCCAAGCGCCAACCAGCGGTTGTAAGAATCCTTATCTTCCGGATAATAAGTCATGTAAAGTTTTTCTTTTGGAAAATCAAACCATTCCGGGCTCGTTAACAACTCAAAGCCCCATTCGATAGCTTCATCACGGAAATAATCTCCGATAGAGAAGTTTCCAAGCATTTCAAACATGGTGTGGTGACGAGCTGTTTTACCTACATTTTCAATATCATTGGTACGAATAGATTTTTGCGCGTTAGTAATCCGCGGATTTTCAGGAATAACAGAGCCATCAAAATATTTTTTGAGGGTAGCAACCCCTGAATTAATCCAAAGCAGAGTGGGGTCATTAACAGGAACAAGGTTAGCAGAAGGTTCAACCGAATGACCTTTTGATTGCCAAAAGTCTAACCACATTTGACGAATTTCAGCAGATGATAAGTGTTTCATAAAAAATGAGATACAAAGAGTAAGAGAAACAGGAGTTTACTAAATCTTGCTATGTGAGTACAAAAACTAGCACAACCTTTTCTTCACTAGATGACCTACTCTAATCTCAGTCAATCTAGTTTACTCTATTCCTTTCGTTGATTTCAAATAGTCTTCAAAACAAAACAAGTCCATCTCACAGAGGGCGAAAACCGCGGTACCACCTCTATTCAATGAACTTGTCATTCTTATTTTGTTATATCAATTGTTATAAAGCTAAGTAGCATGTCTATCTGATTATCCATGACTCGCAGCAACCGTCACTTTTCTGTATCTAATCCTTGATAAACAATTCTTAACTAAATTATTATAAGTTTTTTTAACTGATTAGTCAATGAAAACTTATTATGAATCATTCCCGTAGTTACTATTTCACTTAAGGAGTTTGCGCCATTTCAAAAAACAAGTCTACATTCATAAAAAAGCTACTACTTCCTAACTTAGAAAGCAGAAGATTTTCGAAAATACACGAAAAAGGGCGCAAAAATTCCTTGTAGTTACAGCAATTTTTTCGAACGGTTAAACTACCCAGCTGCCTAAGTGCTCTCTTTGTCCTGCTTTGAGTTTTGACAGCGCAAAACCAATCATAACCAAAAAACTCATACTGACTGCCACGTTCATCTTCTTAAGTCCTCGTATGGTATGGGTTTCTAAACGAAAATCTCGGTCAAGTCTGCCATTCAC
>NZ_JBWKAI010000049.1:0-5537 GCF_056500955.1 Streptococcus sp. F2 | reverse complement strand
ATCTCCTTCCAGGTTTCAATGCCAGCTAACTGACAAACGAAGACAAGAAATAGAATGGTTGATAAGGGGTAGCGAATTTTCCAAGATTGACGACTATCCAATTCACCGGCGCAATTATCAATAGCAACAATAAAATCAATCATTGTAGTCACCTCATCTATAGTGTACTACTTTGATTGATTTTGTCATTATGAATCTAGTTTTCTGAAAACAAAAGTTTCTTCATGCGTTTGGCGTGGGCTACTCACTACATAGGCAATAAAACATCTTTGTCTTCACGTTTGTATTGTTTGGTTAAGCTGAATCCTCGACCCATTACCTGAGCTGCAGGCATGACAACAATAAAAGCAGTATCATCGATTTCAAGAATTTTTTCTTGGAGTGCAGGCAATTCATAAGTTGACACGATGGCCATCAACATAACTTTATCTGAAGTGGTATAACCACCACGAATTGGAATTTTAGTTACCCCACGATCCATAACAGTTGTGATATATTCTCGGATAGCTTGATAATCTTTGGAAATAATCATGACATTCTTCGAGGAATCGAAACCATTTTCCATGATACTAATCACATATCCAATAACGAGTAGGCCTATTGTTGAATACATGACGTCGTCAGCAGAGAGAGCCATTAATCCCATGAGAACACTAATACCGTCAACAATAGTCATAGCGACACCAAGTGATAATGGGGAGTACTTGTGAAGAATCTGTGTTAGAATACCTGTTCCCCCTGTTGAAGAATTTCCCCAAAATACCATGCCTAGTCCAATACCGCAGATAATACCTCCGAAAATAGCAGCTAATAATTGATTGTGTGTTAAAGTGGGTAATTGGTTGGTTAAACGAATGGCTATAGGATAAATCCATGACCCATAGAGTGTTTTAATGAAGTTCTGTTTACCAAGAAAAAAGTAACACATTAACAGTAAGGGAATGTTAATAACCATTAAAAAGAGAGAAGGACTGATACCAAATAAGGCTTTCATAACTACTGAAATACCAACCATTCCACCTGAGGCAATATGATTATCAACAAACATGGTGTTAAAACCAATTGCTGTGATAAATGATCCAATGGTAACAAGCAATAAATCAATCACACGTTTTTTCATGTAGCTAAGGTCTCCTTTTGAGATGGTTAAAAATGGTAGATTCATTATCTCTTAAATAGGTTGAGACCGTCAAGACTTATTTTTTAAAAATCTAAGGAACTTGACAAAATACTCAAAATTTCATAGAATAATGCTACGTTAGAAGAGTAATCTTTTCTTTGTTTTTAGAGAGTTAGCGGTAGGTGCGAGCTAACAACAAGCAAGATGAAATGGGCTAATGATTATAGTTTGGAAGGAACACATAACTTTCAGGTCGGCACCCCTTATCGTGCAACTTCTTAATATGGAGAAGATTGAGATAATATCCTGTTTTATTGTGGGTATTAATTGAGGTGGTACCGCGTATTACTTGTCATAACGCCCTCACGCTATTTTAGCGTGGGGATTTTTTTATGCAATGCAATGATGAATATTTAGGAGATAATGATGACAAAACCAATTATTTTAACTGGGGATAGACCAACTGGTAAATTACACCTAGGCCATTACGTAGGAAGTCTTAAAAATCGCGTGATGTTACAAAATGAAAACAAGTATAAGATGTTTGTCTTCTTGGCCGATCAGCAGGCTTTAACAGATCATGCTAAAGAGTCCGAATTAATTAAAGAATCTATTGGAAATGTTGCTTTGGATTACCTCTCTGTTGGTTTGGATCCGAAACAATCAACGATTTTTATTCAAAGTCAGATTCCAGAATTAGCTGAATTGACCATGTACTATATGAATTTGGTGTCATTGGCACGTTTGGAAAGAAATCCAACCGTTAAAACCGAAATTGCTCAGAAAGGTTTTGGTGAAAGTATTCCATCTGGTTTCCTTGTTTATCCAGTATCACAAGCCGCTGATATTACAGCTTTTAAAGCTAATTTTGTTCCTGTGGGCAATGACCAGAAACCGATGATTGAACAAACACGTGAAATTGTGAGAAGTTTCAATCACACTTACCATACAGACTGTTTAGTGGAACCTGAAGGCATTTACCCAGAAAATGAAAAAGCTGGACGCTTGCCAGGACTTGATGGCAATGCCAAAATGTCTAAGTCTTTAGGAAATGGAATCTATCTTTCTGACGATGCTGATACAGTCCGTAAAAAAGTCATGAGCATGTACACCGATCCGAACCATATTAAAGTGGAGGATCCTGGTCAAATTGAAGGGAATATGGTTTTCCATTACTTGGATATTTTTGGAAGAGAAGAGGATCAAACTGATATTGCGGCTATGAAAGAGCATTATCAAAAAGGTGGTTTAGGAGATGTTAAAACGAAACGCTACCTTCTAGACATTTTGGAACGTGAATTAGCACCTATTCGTGAAAGACGTTTGGAGTACGCTAAAGATATGGGGGAAGTGTTCCGTATGTTACAGGAAGGTAGTGAACAAGCGCAGGCTGTCGCAGCTCAAACCTTATCAGAAGTTAAATCTGCAATGGGAATTAATTATTTTTAAAAAAACCAGGTTTTAGCGCCTGGTTTTTTAGATTGAGATGCCTTGTCAAAGTGTTTTTGAATACAGTAAAAAGTCTGATAATTTAGCCATTCTATTATATTGGAGAGATATAAAAACATTTTGTTGACAAATGATTTTAGCGTGATATGATAGTAACAATAAAAAAATAGACTGGGGAATTATTCCCTAAAATAAAAGAAAAGAGGATTATCTTAATGTCAAACTGGGACACTAAATTTTTGAAAAAAGGCTACACTTTTGATGATGTCTTACTCATTCCGGCAGAAAGTCATGTTCTTCCAAATGAAGTCAGTTTAAAAACAAAACTTGCAAAAAATTTGACATTAAATATCCCAATTATCACAGCAGCTATGGATACTGTCACTGACAGTAAAATGGCTATTGCGATTGCGCGTGCGGGTGGCCTTGGTGTCATTCATAAGAATATGTCTATTACAGAGCAGGCAGAAGAAGTCCGCAAGGTAAAACGTTCTGAAAATGGCGTTATTATTGATCCTTTCTTCTTAACTCCTGACCACAAAGTGTCAGAAGCTGAAGAATTAATGCAACGTTACCGTATTAGTGGGGTTCCTATTGTTGAAACATTGGCAAATCGTAAGCTAGTTGGTATTATTACTAACCGTGACATGCGTTTTATTTCCGATTATAATGCACCAATTTCTGAACATATGACCAGTGAGCATCTCGTTACGGCTGCTGTTGGTACAGATCTTGAAACAGCTGAACGTATTCTTCACGAAAACCGTATTGAAAAACTTCCTTTGGTTGATGAAAGTGGCCGCCTATCTGGCTTAATCACTATCAAAGATATTGAAAAAGTCATCGAGTTTCCTCATGCTGCTAAAGATGAGTTTGGCCGCTTGCTTGTTGCTGCTGCAGTAGGTGTTACTTCTGACACGTTTGACCGTGCAGAAGCTTTGTTTGAAGCTGGTGCGGATGCTATCGTTATTGATACTGCTCATGGCCATTCAGCTGGCGTGCTTCGTAAAATTGCTGAGATTCGTGCTCATTTCCCAAATCGTACCTTGATTGCTGGAAACATTGCTACTGCTGAAGGAGCGCGTGCTCTCTATGATGCAGGTGTCGATGTTGTTAAAGTTGGTATTGGACCAGGTTCTATCTGTACTACTCGTGTGGTTGCGGGTGTTGGTGTTCCTCAAGTGACTGCTATTTACGATGCTGCTGCGGTTGCTCGTGAATATGGTAAAACGATTATTGCTGACGGTGGTATCAAGTATTCTGGCGATATTGTTAAAGCTCTTGCAGCCGGTGGTAATGCTGTTATGCTTGGATCAATGTTTGCTGGTACAGATGAAGCTCCAGGTGAAACTGAAATTTACCAAGGCCGTAAGTTCAAAACTTATCGTGGGATGGGTTCCATTGCAGCTATGAAGAAAGGATCAAGTGATCGTTACTTCCAAGGCTCTGTCAATGAAGCTAATAAGCTGGTTCCAGAAGGAATTGAAGGCCGTGTTGCTTATAAAGGCGCTGCTTCAGATATTGTCTTCCAAATGTTAGGTGGTATCCGTTCAGGTATGGGCTATGTTGGTGCAGGTGACATTCAAGAATTACATGAAAATGCTCAATTTGTTGAAATGTCAGGTGCGGGCTTAATTGAAAGTCATCCACATGATGTCCAAATCACAAATGAAGCACCAAACTATTCTGTACATTAAAATGATATTGATGTAAACTAAAGGCCGAGTCTGCTCTCGGCTTTTTTTGACTCGTCACTAAATACCAGTGTCAACTTTGTACTAGTAACAGTTTTTTGGTAAATATTATTGTATTTTCCTGCTAAATAAGCTATAATTAGTTCTCGTGTGAAAACACTTTAATGATAGAAATTTTATAATGTTGTAAACTTACTGTAAAGGAGATGAGATTTTGGAAGGTATTTTATACGCGCTTGTTCCGATGTTTGCTTGGGGCAGTATTGGTTTTGTTAGTAACAAAATTGGTGGTAAACCCTCACAACAGACCTTTGGAATGACTTTAGGAGCTTTGCTATTTGCACTTGTTGTTTGGCTAATTGTCAGACCTGAAATGACTTTACAACTTTGGATTTTTGGGATTTTAGGCGGTTTTATCTGGTCAATTGGTCAAACTGGTCAATTTCATGCCATGCAATACATGGGAGTCTCAGTTGCCAATCCTTTGTCAAGTGGCTCTCAACTTGTTCTGGGAAGTTTGATTGGTGTCCTCGTTTTTCATGAATGGACAAAACCGATGCAATTTGTAGTAGGAAGTCTAGCACTATTACTTCTGATTGTTGGTTTCTACTTTTCTAGTAAACAAGATGATGCTAATGCACAAGTCAATCACCTTCATAATTTTTTAAAAGGATTTAGGGCGCTCACTTATTCAACAATTGGTTACGTGATGTATGCAGTCTTATTTAATAACATCATGAAATTTGATGTTTTATCTGTTATTTTACCAATGGCATTTGGTATGGTCCTAGGAGCAGCAACCTTCATGTCATTTAAAGTCTCTTTTGACCAATATGTGATTAAAAATAGTGTTGTTGGATTACTTTGGGGCATTGGTAATATTTTCATGCTTCTAGCTGCATCAAAGGCAGGACTTGCTATTGCCTTTAGTTTCTCACAATTAGGTGCTATCATTTCCATTGTCGGAGGCATTTTATTCCTAGGCGAAACCAAAACCAAAAAAGAAATGCGTTGGGTTGTCACAGGTATTATCTGTTTTATCGTAGGTGCTATTTTATTAGGTATAGTCAAATCTTAATCGCCACATAATATTAAAAAAAGGGTTCAGTTTAACTGAACCCTCAGATTGAAGACAAACATCGATTTTGTGTTTGTCTTTTTTAGTGTTTTTAGATAAAAATGGCTGTTTCCGTGCTTAAACCACCTCATCTGAACAAAATAAAAAGGCTCTCCCGCCATCCTTTTGACCAGTTTTTTGAGATTTAAGCATGCCA
>NZ_JBWKAI010000048.1:0-5782 GCF_056500955.1 Streptococcus sp. F2 | reverse complement strand
CAATCTTCAACTTTTTAAGGACTGTGAGGGTGGCATCATCAATAGGTATAGACCTTACTGAGGTCTCAGTTTTAGGTGGCTTCCATTCATAGGAAATACTATCGTAACGTCTATAAGTTCTGATTTCTTTATCTCTCCAGTCAATACAATCCCATGTTAATCCTAGAACCTCACCAAACCGAAGGCCTGTTTTTAGTTGTATATATAATAGATAGGGAATTACAGATTTTTTGTAGTCTAAACAATTGACTAGAAAATTCAGTAACTTTTGATAATCAGCTAAACTTTGTAGTGACTTTTCTTTTTTAGTTTTTGAATTATTAATACCACTTATAATAACACCATTAGTAAAATCATAAATTTCTATCCTGTCTCTTTTGGCAAAATTAATAACTTTTCTAACCTCTGAATTCAATCGTCTAACAGTATTAGCTGATACTTTCTCTGCGTACAAATTTATAAAAGTTTGATATTGACTTGCCTTTATGGACATAGCAGGTGCATCACCAAAGAAATCTTTAATTTTCTGTCCTCTTAGTTTGTGTTTATAAAAAGTTGTCTCAGCTTTATTTGTAGGTAAAATATTGGACTCAAACCATGCCTCCCATAAGTTATAAAGAGAAACAGTTTTATCAATCACATTACCTTGCTTCAATTTAAGCTCAATAGCTATAGCTTCAATTTCCGCTTCTTTTTTTGTTCTAAATCCTGAATTCGTTGCTATTACCTTCTTGTTTTTATCAAATACTCGATAATTCCATAATCTCTTTTTTCCTCGTTGTCTAAATGATATACTCATTGATTACCTCTTTCTAAGAAGCGATAACCAAGGTTCTGTCTTAGTTATCATATCATATTTCATCAAAGATATCTCTGAAGTGTTTCTCAAAATATTCCTTTGTTTTACTTGCTAAAAAGTAATATCTGCCACCCCTTGTTTGTGGATATTTAACAAATCCATCTATATTTTGATTAATATCAATTTTAGATCTAATTTTAGGATTATAAAGAACATTATTAAGAAACCATGGTCTGGAAACTGATAACATTTTTAACACATCATTAAGTGTTAGATACTGCCCTATCTGGGAATTTCTTTTTAAGTCAACTAGCTGTTGTTTTAAAATGATGATATGAGTTTCTGGAATCTCAATTTCGATATTTCTCAAATCTATCAGTAATTTTTGTCTTTCTTCCATTTCTTTTACCTCTTAGTTATTGTTTTTTTCATCTTTCCACTTCATATTTTTTAAGAACATTGATAAAACTTTCTGTATGATTTTTTCATGTTTTCCTTTAGCAATATTTTTGAAATAATAATCACTTAGCATTTCTGAATGATTAACCATTTGGATTTTATGCGGTATTGATAGTTGATAAGTTGTATCTATCTTAACTAATGCATCTAATCTTCGTATAAATTGACTAGGGTCTTCATAGTGATAATTTTTAGCAGAGTGAAAGAAAAGTGATGGTTCAACACTACTTGCAATGATAATCACCTTAGCATAACCTAGTTTATTCTTATAACGAGCAGATATCGGACTAATATTATAAGGATCTAATAGCTTTAACCAATCTGTTGCTGTTAGACCATAACCTCTTACATCATCCATAAATAATATTTCTTGACCATTATAATTATCAAACGAATTAGTAGAAGCTGTAATACAATGTTCCCATGTTTCTCCTTGTCTAAAAGCAATATCTTTTATTGACTTGATAATTTCTTTTGCTAAGGAGGTTTTTCCCGATGCCGTTTTTCCTGTAATAAAAATAATAGTCTTTCTAAATTCTCTATTTTCAAGAGATTGAATCGTTACAAAACCTTTTTTCTCTTGATATGCTGCAAAGGCATCTTCTATTTTACGCTGGTTTAAGGCGTAAACTTTATAATAATCATTGGTTAAAAGTACTTGGCTTTTTGTTATATGTCCTTCTAAAATTTCAGATATGACATAGTCTAGACTTAAATTTGCTTCTTTTGCTTCTTTCGTAGCTCTTCCTTTAAACCAAATTTGTTTTCTACGATTATAAACACTAAGATAATCTTCACCTTTTAAAGTGATAACCTCATTTGGTGAATATTGGAATTTAGCTTTATCTTTAGAGTGAACAAGGTAAGCTAAAAGGTTATCATAACCATACCGTCCCGATTTTGCTTTTTCAATATATTGAGCTTCTATTCCTAAAATATAGGCTAACTGGCTTAATGTTGTTCCTTTTTCAAATTTAATTAAGATATGCACATGGCTAGCCTTTAGTTCCTCAATAGTGGATTTTTCTTCCTCGTTCCAAATAACTAATTTATCTTTATCGTGTTTGATAGCATATAATTCTGAAATAATACAATTATGACTAACTAATCTCTTCTCTATTTCCTCAAGTAGAGGGATTAAATCACCTTCTCTTGCTTGATCAATAAAGAAATTATCCCAATTAAGCCAAAAGTCTTTTTCTAATTGTTGAACTATCATAGCACAAGTAAGTTTTGCTTGTTTTTTCAATATTAACTCCTTCTCGGCATTTAATTATTCTGTTAACTATTCCATTGATCTTATTATGTTATACAAAAATTGAGATATCTCCTAAAGCTTTAAGCATCACGGTTTTAAGTAGTTTGACATTATTGACAAGCCCAATGTCAAACATGCGTAGAATAGTTAAAAAATAAGCACGTTGAACAAGTTCAACGTGCTTCATTATCACGCTTCATTTGCTTATAAGCCTCTTCATAAGTTGAAATTTTTTCTAGTTTATTTTTGTATAAATCTGTAGCTTTGAAAAAAATCGGTCGAGTTCCAGCACTGTCTATAAACACATAACCAGAAAAAGCATCTCGTGTTTGTACAATAGAATCAGTATCTGTAAATATCATATTGATAAGTTCTTTTGAAGTTTGACCTTTCATTAGAAGAATTCGAGTCAATAAATTATCTCTGATTGCTGTGCTAATCACTTGCGCATTTGGTTGCTGGGTTGATAAAATCAAATAAAATCCACTCGATCGTCCTTTGAAAATCAGTTGATTTAGAAGCTCTTGTGCATACTTACGTTGCTTTGTATCAGTCATAGAAGCTATCCACGCAGCAACTTCGTCAATAACAATAATAATCATTTTTAAATCAAATGTTCTAAAATTAGCACCCGTTCTATTACTTTTGTAACTTAATTCAGCAATTAGTTGTTCTCGCTCTGACATAAGTTTTACAAGTTCATCAAGTGTCAATAAAGCACTTGTATTATCAGAAATAATATAATTGTTCATAAATTTCCATGACGAAAATTCTTGCTTAAAATCAAAAATATAAATATCTTCTATACATTTCATCAACATACATTGTAATAAAAGTGTTCTTATCAATGCAGTCTTACCAGCTCCTGAGTTAGCTGCGACTAACATATGCACTGTCTGTGAGATATCTACTACTAAGTCATCTTGTAAAAGTAAACAATAGTCATCATAGTACAGCTCGCTCACTATTTTAGGTACTAGTCGCTTATCAATTGTGATATCTTCAACAATATACGTATATTCTGTTTGCTCGTTGTTACAGTAAAAGTCTACTACTACATAGTTTTTGTTAATAGATCGAAAAGTTGATGATAATGATTCTGCAAGCAATTCCATTTTTTTCTCTGACATACCAGCTAATTTCTCTATTTTGATAATATATTGAGATGACATATCTCTTTTTAATTTAGCATGTACATCAGAAACTTCAATACTATCAGAACTAAGCTGTCTATTGTTTGTCGCAGTATCTAGTACAGCTTTGCGCGCTTGATATTCAAATATAATGCATCTAATTGCTGCTAGAAATGATGCATTATCTACTACTCGAGTTATAAAATTAATTAACAAATAGTAAACGTATATAAAAAGCAACGTTAAGAGAGAAAATAAGATAATCAAAATTTCGACTGATTTTGTTAAATAAATTGTTAAAAGCAATGCACATATCATGCTTGCTATTGCTAACAGATATGTGCTTGCATCTTTATAAAAGATTTTTTTGAATCTTTGTGACTGCTTGTTATAAATGTATCTCGTACTCATTTACTTTGTTTTAATTTCAACGCGATCAGCAGCGTACCAACCACCTTTAGCTGTTGATCCACCTCTTACATTAAAAAACGTAAGTTGTGTTCCCAATTTTACATCCACTTTATTAGTCGTTTTGATAGCGTATTCCATATTTCCAGCACCATTAGCATCAATAGTATCAATAATATAATATTTATATTTATTATCATCAGTTTGCTCTATCGATCCTGTTGATACAACACTCATTTTTTCAATAACTAATGTAGTGTAAGCATTACCTGTTTTTTCGCTAATATACTCTTTTTTTATTGCTGAACGTTTTAATACTTCTGAAATGTCTTTTATCCAAGTTGGATTCATAGAATTTATTCTCCTTTGTGTTTTTTTTTCGAGCTTTTCTAGAATCAGCTCGTGATATTAATAAGACGTCTCTTATCTCTCTTTGTAAACAAGAGCTTTGATATCTCTTGCTTACAGTCTTATAATAACATCACTAGAGACTTGAATCAACCCCTATGTATTTCGTTGTATTGACAAAATAATGGTATCTAGATACAATAATATATATACTAAATACACAAAAGGAGAGTTTATGAAAGAAATGCAATCACTTAAACAATTTATTATTGAACAGGTTTCATTTTTTGGAATTGACGATACACAAAAAAATTTTAAAAAAATTTACACAAAAGCCAAAAGAATTCTTGAAAGCTGGGATTATTGGCAAGATGCACCTACCAAAGTTATTGAACGTAACCGTACTAAACTATTTACGCAAGAACAACTTCAAAAACTTAAATTTAACATGGAAACTTACTTACTTAAACAAAGCTCTAAATATGATTATAAACATTACTTAAAACTAACCAGTCAGATAACAGAACAAGTCGGAGCTATGGAAGATGATACGGAAAATGAGCACCATCCCTTGAATTTATCTCCTCAAGCTTTCGATAAAATGATGATGCAAGCATCTAGTGATGATCCTTACTACATCAGTCAAGTTAGTCGAGAAGAGAAATTAGAAGTGATGATGACTGCCTTATTTGAAAGATTTTTCACTCCGCTCGACATTAATTTATGGAATAAAGACATTTCGTTAGTTGAAGGTGCTCGTTTAGCCGATGATCCTCTTCAAGTCATTTCTTCACTTGAATACCAACTTGCAAAAGAACGGTTAGATGCACCTAACAAATGTCACTATTATAGTCGTAAAAGAGATATCTCTTAAATAAAGAATCAAAAAAGCAGATAGGACAATTCCTTATCTGCTTTTTTGATTTACTTTTCTTCTCTCTCAAAAGAAATGGTTTCACCTTCTAGAGTAACAACGAGATTACCTTTATCAGTAAAATCATAAGTGCCTTCCAGATCAACAGAAGCTCCCCATTTTTCTCCTTTGAGGTGGATTTCTTTCTTCTGTTGATTAATAGTTCCTTTTAAATGGTATGTTCCAAATAAAAAGTTTTTTATCTTCATCTTAGCGGTTTTGTTATCAGATATGGATAACTGACGTTGAATGCCGTCTCCTCTTTGAATATAAGTTCCATTTATAGATCTACCACAAGCGACTAAGCAGAAAATACTTAAGAAGAATAAAATAGCTAGTAGTTTTTTTCTCATTGCTCCTTGCTCAAACCTTTCTCTTTTTCTTTTTTATAATAGAAAGCATTTGCTTCAATCTCTTCAATCGTATCAGGAAATTGTTGAACCAATCTGGCATTCAATAATTTT
>NZ_JBWKAI010000047.1:0-7246 GCF_056500955.1 Streptococcus sp. F2 | reverse complement strand
TCAGAAATATTTATCAGCTATCGCTGATAAACGAAATAGAATTCCTAGGAAATCTTTAAATTATCGAACACCATATCAGGTTTTTCTGAGTTACGTAAAATGTCTAGCTTAATTTGACAATTTGGGAAGAAAAATTAAAACATATTAAACTAATTTCGGAGGTCATTAAAAATATTAGTGAAATCATCAAACTCATTATGAATTCAATTTAAACTTTTTATTTTAGGAGGCAAAAATGGATAAGAAATACTCAATAGGGTTGGACATCGGTACGAATAGCGTCGGATGGAGCGTGATCACCGATGACTATAAGGTTCCATCCAAGAAAATGAAAGTTCTTGGCAATACTGGCAAACAAACTATCAAGAAAAATTTGCTGGGAGCTCTACTATTTGATAGTGGAGAGACTGCTGAAGCGACGCGCCTGAAGCGGACAGCTCGCAGAAGGTATACACGTCGAAAGAACCGGATTCGCTATCTGCAAGAAATTTTTGCAAATGAGATGGCGAAAGTAGATGATAGTTTCTTCCATCGACTTGAAGAGTCTTTTTTGGTGGAAGAAGACAAGAAGCATGAACGTCATCCTATTTTTGGAAATATAGTAGATGAAGTTGCTTATCATGAGAAATATCCAACTATCTATCATCTGCGAAAAAAATTGGCAGATTCTACTGATAAAGCGGATTTGCGCTTAATCTATTTGGCCTTAGCGCATATGATTAAGTTTCGTGGTCATTTTTTGATTGAGGGAGATTTAAATCCTGATAATAGTGATGTGGACAAACTATTTATCCAGTTGGTACAAACCTACAATCAATTATTTGAAGAAAACCCTATTAACAAAAGTGGAGTAGATGCTAAAGCGATTCTTTCTGCACGATTGAGTAAATCAAGACGATTAGAAAATCTTATTGCTCAGCTCCCCGGTGAGAAGAGAAATGGCTTATTTGGGAATCTCATTGCTTTATCATTGGGATTGACCCCTAATTTTAAATCAAATTTTGATTTGGCAGAAGATGCTAAATTACAGCTTTCAAAAGATACTTACGATGATGATTTAGATAATTTATTGGCGCAAATTGGAGATCAATATGCTGATTTGTTTTTGGCAGCTAAGAATTTATCAGATGCTATTTTACTTTCAGATATCCTAAGAGTAAATAGTGAAATAACTAAGGCTCCCCTATCAGCTTCAATGATTAAGCGCTACGATGAACATCATCAAGACTTGACTCTTTTAAAAGCTTTAGTTCGGCAACAACTTCCAGAGAAGTATAAAGAAATCTTCTCTGATCAGTCAAAAAACGGATATGCAGGTTATATTGATGGGGGAGCTAGCCAAGAAGAATTTTATAAATTCATCAAACCAATTTTAGAAAAAATGGATGGTACTGAGGAATTATTGACGAAACTAAATCGTGAAGATCTGCTGCGCAAGCAACGGACCTTTGACAACGGCTCTATTCCCCATCAAATTCATTTGGGTGAGCTGCATGCTATTCTGAGAAGACAAGAAGAGTTTTATCCATTTTTAAAGGAAAACCGTGAAAAGATTGAAAAAATTTTGACCTTCCGAATTCCATATTATGTTGGCCCATTGGCGCGTGGTGATAGTCGTTTTGCTTGGATGACTCGGAAGTCTGATGAAGCTATTACTCCATGGAATTTTGAAGAAGTTGTCGATAAAGGTGCGTCTGCGGAAGCATTTATCAAAAAAATGACCAATTTTGATGAGTATCTTCCTACTGAAAAGGTATTGCCAAAACACAGTCTGCTCTATGAATATTTTACGGTTTATAATGAATTGACAAAGGTCAAATATGTGACAGAGGGAATGCGAAAACCAGAATTTCTTTCAGGAAAGCAGAAAGAAGCCATTGTTGATTTACTCTTCAAAACAAATCGAAAAGTAACCGTTAAGCAATTAAAAGAAGATTATTTCAAAAAAATAGAATGTTTTGATAGCGTTGAAATTTCAGGCGTTGAAGATCGATTTAATGCGTCATTAGGTACCTACCATGATTTGCTAAAAATTATCAAAGATAAAGATTTTTTGGATAATGAAGAAAATGAAGATATTTTAGAGGATATTGTTTTAACATTAACTTTATTCGAAGATAAGGAAATGATTGAGGAACGACTTAAAAAGTATGCTAACCTCTTTGATGATAAGGTGATGAAACAGCTTAAACGTCGCCATTATACTGGCTGGGGGCGTTTGTCTCGAAAATTGATTAATGGAATTAGAGATAAGCAATCTGGCAAAACAATATTAGATTTTTTGAAATCAGATGGTTTTGCCAATCGCAACTTTATGCAGCTTATCAATGATGATAGTTTAACATTCAAGGAAGCTATTCAAAAAGCACAGGTGTCTGGACAAGGCCATAGTTTACATGAACAGATTGCTAACTTAGCTGGCAGTCCTGCTATTAAAAAAGGTATTTTACAGACTGTAAAAATTGTTGATGAACTGGTCAAAGTAATGGGGTATAAGCCAGAAAATATCGTTATTGAAATGGCACGTGAAAATCAGACAACTCAAAAGGGCCAGAAAAATTCGCGAGAGCGTATGAAACGAATCGAAGAAGGTATCAAAGAATTAGGAAGTCAGATTCTTAAAGAGCATCCTGTTAAAAATACTCAATTGCAAAATGAAAAGCTTTATCTCTATTATCTACAAAATGGAAGAGATATGTATGTTGACCAAGAATTAGATATTAATCGTTTAAGTGATTATGATGTCGATCACATAGTTCCACAAAGTTTCATTAAAGACGATTCAATAGACAATAAGGTCTTAACGCGTTCTGATAAAAATCGTGGTAAATCGGATAATGTTCCAAGTGAAGAAGTAGTCAAAAAGATGAAAAACTATTGGAGACAGCTTCTAAACGTCAAGTTAATCACTCAACGTAAGTTTGATAATTTAACGAAAGCTGAACGTGGAGGTTTGAGTGAACTTGATAAAGCTGGTTTTATTAAGCGGCAATTGGTTGAAACTCGTCAAATTACCAAGCATGTGGCACAAATTTTGGATAGCCGAATGAACACTGAACGTGATGAAAATCATAAAACTATCCGGGAAGTTAAAGTGATTACCCTAAAATCCAAACTTGTTTCTGATTTCCGAAAAGATTTCCAATTCTATAAAGTACGTGAGATTAACAATTACCATCATGCCCATGATGCTTATCTGAATGCAGTAGTCGGATCAGCTCTGATTAAGAAATATCCAAAACTTGAATCGGAGTTTGTCTATGGTGATTATAAAGTTTATGATGTTCGTAAAATGATTGCTAAGTCTGAGCAGGAAATAGGCAAAGCAACCGCAAAACGTTTCTTTTACTCTAATATCATGAACTTTTTCAAAATAGAAATTACACTTGCAAATGGAGAGATTCGCAAACGCCCTCTAATCGAGGTCAATGAAGAAACCGGTGAAATTGTTTGGAATAAAGAAAAAGACTTCGCCACTATTCGAAAAGTATTGTCCATGCCACAAGTCAATATTGTCAAGAAAACAGAAGTACAGACAGGTGCACTGACTAATGAATCAATTTATGCTAGAGGAAGTTTTGATAAATTAATCAGTCGTAAACATCGTTTTGAGTCCTCTAAATATGGAGGATTTGGCAGCCCGACTGTTACTTATAGTGTGTTAGTAGTTGCGAAATCCAAAGTTCAAGATGGAAAAGTAAAAAAAATAAAAACTGGAAAAGAATTAATTGGGATTACATTATTAGATAAACTAGTTTTTGAAAAAAATCCATTAAAATTTATTGAAGATAAGGGATACGGAAATGTTCAAATTGATAAGTGCATTAAGTTACCTAAATATAGCCTCTTTGAATTTGAAAATGGCACTCGAAGAATGCTTGCTAGTGTTATGGCGAATAATAATAGCAGGGGAGATTTGCAAAAAGCAAACGAAATGTTTTTACCGGCGAAGTTGGTAACACTGCTATACCATGCACACAAAATTGAGAGTTCTAAAGAATTGGAGCATGAAGCATACATTTTGGACCACTATAATGATTTGTATCAATTGCTGAGCTATATAGAACGATTTGCTTCATTATACGTGGATGTTGAAAAGAACATTTCTAAAGTAAAAGAACTTTTCAGCAACATTGAAAGCTATTCTATTTCTGAAATTTGTACCTCCGTTATTGATTTATTAACACTTACAGCAACCGGTGCTCCTGCAGATTTTAAATTCTTAGGCACAACAATTCCACGAAAACGTTATGGTTCTCCCCAGTCTATTCTCAGTTCTACCCTTATCCATCAATCCATCACCGGTCTTTATGAAACACGCATTGATTTGAGTCAGTTAGGAGGTGACTGATGGCTGGTTGGCGAACGGTTGTGGTAAATACCCATTCAAAATTATCGTATAAGAATAATCATCTGATTTTTTAGGATGCCTATAAAACTGAGCTTATCCACCTGTCAGAAATTGATATTTTGTTATTAGAAACGACGGATATTGTCTTGTCCACTATGCTGGTAAAACGGCTAGTGGATGAGAATGTCCTTGTAATATTCTGTGATGATAAACGATTACCAACAGCTATGCTGATGCCTTTTTATGGTCGTCATGATTCGAGTTTACAGCTTGGGAAACAAATGTCCTGGCCAGAAGCAGTCAAATCGGAGGTTTGGACGACGATTATTGCTCAAAAGATTTTGAATCAATCTTGCTATCTAGGAGCATGGTCCTATTTTGAAAAATCCCAGTCTATTATGGATTTATATCATGGTTTGGAAAATTTTGATCCGAGTAATCGAGAAGGGCATGCAGCGAGAATTTATTTTAATACACTTTTTGGGAACGATTTCTCAAGAGATTTGGAGCATCCAATCAATGCAGGTCTGGATTATGGTTATACCTTATTATTGAGTATGTTTGCGCGTGAAGTGGTTGTGTCTGGATGTATGACTCAGTTTGGGCTCAAACACGCCAATCAGTTTAATCAGTTCAATTTTGCTAGCGATATTATGGAACCATTTAGGCCTTTGGTGGATAAGATTGTTTATGAAAATCGAAATCAGCCATTTCCCAAAATAAAGAGAGAGTTATTTACCTTGTTTTCGGACACCTTTGTATACAACGGTAAAGAAATGTATCTCACGAATATTGTTAGCGATTATACTAAAAAAGTTGTCAAAGCTCTGAATAATGAAGGGAAAGGAGTTCCTGAATTTAGGATATGAGTTATAGATATATGAGAATGATACTTATGTTTGATATGCCGACGGACACTGCTGAGGAACGTAAAGCCTATCGAAAATTTCGGAAATTTTTACTTAGTGAAGGGTTTATCATGCATCAATTTTCTATTTATAGTAAGTTGCTGTTGAATAACACAGCTAACAATGCCATGATTGGTCGGCTGAGGGAGCATAATCCTCATAAAGGAAATATTACATTACTAACGGTCACGGAAAAACAGTTTGCACGAATGATTTATTTACATGGTGAGAGAAATAATTGTATTGCAAACTCCGATGAGAGACTTGTATTTCTTGGGGAGGCTTTTGATGAATCTTAATTTTCCCTTACTAGATGAACCAATTCCATTAAGAGGCGGTACAATTCTTGTGCTCGAAGATGTCTGTGTGTTCTCAAAAATAGTGCAACATTGTTACCAATATGAGGAAGATTCTGAACTTAAATTTTTTGATCACAAGATGAAAGCCATCAAAGAATCAGAAATCATGCTTGTAACAGATATTTTAGGATTTGATGTTAACTCCTCAACCATTTTAAAATTGATTCATGCAGATTTAGAATCTCAATTTAATGAGAAACCCGAAGTGAAATCGATGATTGACAAATTGGTTGCTACGATTACAGAACTGATTGTCTTTGAATGCTTAGAAAATGAATTAGATTTAGAGTATGATGAAATCACAATCCTGGAATTGATTAAGTCCTTAGGAGTAAAAGTAGAAACGCAAAGTGATACTATTTTTGAAAAATGTCTAGAGATACTTCAAATTTTCAAATATCTCACTAAGAAAAAGTTGCTAATTTTTGTCAATAGCGGAGCTTTTCTAACAAAAGATGAAGTGGCTAGTTTACAAGAGTATATATCATTGACAAATTTAACAGTTCTCTTTTTAGAACCACGTGAACTATATGATTTTCCGCAGTATATTTTAGATGAAGACTATTTCTTAATAACTAAAAATATGGTATAATATTCTTAATAAATGCAGTAATACAGGGGCTCTTCAAGACTGAAGTCTAGCTGAGACAAATAGTGCGATTACGAAATTTTTTAGACAAAATAGTCTACGAGGTTTTAGAGCTATGCTGTTTTGAATGGTCCCAAAACACAAGTCACCATTTTCGAATAGCTGTACTTGTTTTAGAGCTATGCTGTTTTGAATGGTCCCAAAACAGTGAGGGAACGTGCTCAGGAAAATAGTGAGTTTTAGAGCTATGCTGTTTTGAATGGTCCCAAAACTTACTTACACCGCAACTAAAAAACCAATTTGTTTTAGAGCTATGCTGTTTTGAATGGTCCCAATTCAATATCGTCCATGGTAACTTGAGAGAGGAATAAAGACAACATCCTTAAGCCTTTCTATTCTTTCTATTAAAACGTTTTCATGTTATAATAGTCAAAAGGAGAAGGAGGGTAGAGCGATGGAACAAACATTTTTTATGATTAAGCCCGATGGGGTTAAGCGAGGGTTAGTTGGAGAGGTTTTGCGGCGGATTGAGCGTCGAGGATTTACGTTTGATCGATTAGAGCTAAGACAAGCTAGTCCGGAACTCTTGGCTAAGCACTACGAAGCCTTGGTAACTAAACCATTTTATCCTGAGCTTGAAGCTTACATGACAAGTGGTCCTGTTTTAATTGGGGTGCTGTCGGGAAATCGGGTGATTTCCTCTTGGAGAACCATGATGGGGGTAACTAATCCTAAGGATGCTCTTCCCGGAACCATTCGGGGTGATTTTGCCCAAGCTCCTGGTGATGATGGAGGTATTTTTAACGTGGTGCATGGGTCTGATTCAAGAGACTCTGCTAGGCGTGAGATTGCCCTTTGGTTTAATCAAGCTGAACTTGATAGCTCTGCTATTTTTCCGAAAGATAATCAGTACACGCCAAACGCATGAAGAAACTTTTGTTTTCAGAAAACTAGATTCATAATGACAAAATCAATCAAAGTAGTACACTATAGATGAGGTGACTACGATGATTGATTTTATTATTGCTATTGATAATTG
>NZ_JBWKAI010000046.1:0-7677 GCF_056500955.1 Streptococcus sp. F2 | reverse complement strand
TTCTTGGTCTTCAAAGAGATTGAGTTGTGTTATAATGTGCATAGTGAGACCTCGTTAATAGAGATATTTGCACTAACTATTATAACGCTTTGACGTTTTTTGAGGCTCATAAAAGAGAAAAATCGCTGCTTTATCGTGGCGATTTTTCTTTTTACTGTTCAGCAAACCCTTATCATCATTGGGATAAACAACAACGGGAATAGTTCATTATTGAGCAGCAGCCTCACCTGTTTGAGTATCAGCAGTTCCTTCAGCTGGTGTTGCTTCGGATTGGTCTGCCTCTGGCTGGCTAGCTTCTGGTGTTTCTGAAGCTGGCGTTTCCGTTGGCGCTGCTGGTGTTGTTGCATTAGAGCTTGCAGACTTGTCTGTTTTATCAAGGTTAGCATACTGCGCTAAAATATTGGCAAACGCTCTATCCTTAATTTTAACATTCGCTTTGTCTAAAGCCTTAGCAATGATTTTGTTTTGGAAGTTCATGTCTTTTGTTTTTTCAGCAAGGATAATAGCTTTCAAACGTTTTTTATAGACTTTCCAGTCAGCTTTCTTTTCAGCTTTTTTAGTGACTTTGACAATGTAGAATTTATTTTGGTAAGTGGCTGGATCCAATACCGAAATCACTTCTGACATGTCTCCTTCGTTCAAGTCTGATGCTGCCTTAACAACATCTGCTGGTAAGCTTGTTGCACCTGAATCAAATTTATAAGCAATTTTCTTATCTGCTGCTGTCGTTTTTTCTTTGGCAATTGCAGCAAAATCTGCACCTTCAGCCTTTAATTCTTCTAAGACAGACTTAGCTGTTTCCTCACTATCAAGAGCAATCACTTGTGCTGACATTGTTGGAGTATAAGTTTCATAAGCCTTTTTGTATGCTTCAGTTGTTAACTCTTTTTTAGCAGTTTCTCTGAGAGCATACTCCACCAATTTAGATGAGCGAATTTGTTTTTTGTAAGTCTCTGGTGTCAAGCTTGACTGTGCCAAGGCTGCTGAGAATGAGGCACCATACTGATCAGCAGTTTTATTGTAAGCTTTTTCGACTTCCTTGTTAGATACTTTATCACCATACTGAGCTTCAAAAACACGGCTAACCACAAGGTTTAGCATGGCCTTTTGAGAAACTTCTGTGTGTTTGGTTTCGTTATAGAAGTCGCTGACACTGATGGTATCACCCTTCATTGAGATAACTTTAGTATTGTCATTGGTTGATTGACAAGCTGCCAAAGTCATCACTGATGCTAGTGTGATAATCCCAGCAATGAGTTTGTTTGATTTTTTCATTTACTTCTGAGCTCCTTTTTATCATTAACTAATATATTATATCACAATTTCTTAAACGTAACTTAATCTGGTAAGGTAATATCTTCCTGATTCTTACGAATCATCAGCAACCCATCACTTAGTGGAACAAGGCTTGCTGTCAGACTCGGATGATTTAAGGTAGCATCAAACAAGGCTTGCAGCCCACGATAAATGGTACGCTGTCCACGACGAACCTCTTCAATAGGTTTAGCAATGTCACCACCTTGAAAAACATCATCCAAGATAATGACGCCACCAACTCTCAGGCGCTTTAAGATTTCTGGAAGAAAAACAATGTATTTTGATTTAGCAGAATCCATAAAAACAAAATCAAAAGAGCCTTCAAGAGTCGCTAAAATATCAGCTGCATCGCCTTCTAACAAAATAATTTGCTGGCGACGATCATATTTGGCGAAATTATCCTTAGCAAAGCCAATCATTTCAGGATTACGATCAATCGTTACAATCGTAGCATCTGGAGCGTTCTCTGCCATCAAAAGAGCAGAAAAGCCAATGGCTGTACCAATTTCGAGAATCTTCTTTGGCTTCAAGGTCTGCAATAAGAACCTAAAATAAGCAACCACTTCATGTTGAATAATAGGGATATTTTCTTGCCTTGCGAACTGTTCTAGTTCTGCCAAAAAACCTGTGTTTTGCTTTTGCTTCGTCCGCATGTAGTGAACAATATCTTCTTTGACAACAGGACGACGCATATTGTGATTTGCATTTTTACTATATGATTTAACCATGACATTAATTATATAAAAAAACTCTAGGCATTGCTAGAGTTTATGTTCACATTATCGATTAGTAGCTGACTTTTTCAAGCACCAGGTTAATACCAAAGCTAAACTATACAAACAAATGAAAACTTGTAAGGTGAAAAGATAACTTTGTGTCCACTCAAAGGTAAACGATAATAACATGGGACCAACCAATGCAGCCATTGCCCAAGCTGTTAAGATGTAGCCATGAAGCATAGCTAATTCTTTAGCTCCGAAAAGGTCACTTAAATACGGAGGTATTAAAGAAAAACCAGCGCCGTAACATGTCATGAGAATAGCCATAGCAGCTACAAAAAAGAAAGGTTGATGAACAAAAATAAGACTACTTGTCATAGCTATATTAACCAAAAACAATAGCATCACAGTCAAAGGACGACCGATATAATCCGATAGACCGGCCCATAAAAGACGACCAAATCCATTGAATATTCCCATCAAGCCAACAACAATCGCTGCAGCCTCTGGGGTTAAACCAGCAAGGTCTTGAGCCATTGGTGCAACAACTGAAATGAGGCCTAACCCACAAGCAATATTTAAAAACAGTATCATCCAAAGGAGGTAAAAAGATTTGGTTTTAAGGGCTTCTTTAGCTGTCATGCCTTTGGTCAAATCATTATGTTGGCCAGTACTTCGTTCCATCAAGTTTGCTAATTCATGACTAGTTGGTTTTTTAATGAACTGAGAAGCTAGTAACATCACCACTAAATAAACCAGACCTAATAAGTAGAACGTAGCAACCAATCCCTTAGTAGCAATCAACCACTGGGCAACAGGACTTGTCAGCAAAGAGGCAAAGCCGAACCCCATAATAGCCAGACCAGTCGCTAAACCTCTCTTATCTGGAAACCATTTGATAATAGTAGATACTGGGGTAATGTAACCAGCTCCAAGCCCTAGTCCACCGATAATACCATACCCTAGATATAATAACCAAATCTCTTGACGATCAATAGCTAGGCCAGTCATTATATTTCCTGCCGCATACAGGACAGCAGATATGCTCCCAGTAACACGAGGACCACATTTTTCAACCAAAGTTCCCATAAAAGCTGCTGACAATCCCAAGCAAAAAATAGCTAATGAAAAGGCAAAGGCAACAGTTGCTGGATCCCAACCAGTTTGCTGCATGATAGGGTTTCGATAAACACTCCAGGCATAAGTCGATCCTAGCATCAGATGAAGGAGAACCCCAGCCATTGCTACCACATAACGATTTGTTTTTTTCACAAAAAACCTCTTTCTATTTAGCGAACGTTAAAACAGTTCGTTGAAACAATGTTAGGTTTTTAGTTTATTATATCTCACATCCAATGTCAAAAATGCTGCTTAATAGAAACATTCCCTTACGATTTCATTTAGCAACCTAACATAAGACTTTTTTACAGTGAACACAAACCTTATGAAAAACTGATAACCTTAGAGATGATACCCCTCATTCTACTCCACTTCCTTCCAAAAGCCATCTTTGAAGTGTACTCGCAAACAATACCAACCTGCCAACACTAATGTTATTGCTAGTATTTGATGTGAATTCTTCCTAAATGATTAAGCCTGGTTTGCTAATCAAGAATTTCTGGCAAGAGGTCTAGAATCGCCATCAAATCGTTAATGTGCTGATTGTTAGAACTACTTGGACAAGTTAAATTCAGGGATTGAATCCCTGATTTTTCTGCAGCTTGCTGATCTAAGGGTCTGTCACCGATATAATAGGTCCTCTTTTTGTCCATTTGGTATTTATTAATTAGGTAGGTTAGAGCTTCTGGATCTGGTTTACGTTTAAAGCCATTGGCGGCTGTTACCACTTCTTCAAAATAAGATGCCATGTCTAATCGCTCCAAAACAGGATGCGTCGTAGCGCCTTTATGGGTCAGAATATAATGCTTGACACCTTTTTGAGCCGTTTTTTCCAAGACTTCTTTTGCACCTGGCATCGCATTTATCATGTGATCACGCGCCTCTTGTTCCTGATTGAAAAAGGTCAATAATTCCTCAAAAGACAATTCTTCTTCTCTAGCTAATTGTTGCAATAACGCACCAATTGATTCTTGGATAATGAAGGTCATGACCCAATCCTCATCAAAAGGCAAATGATAGGTCTGATAAAGCAAAGCTAACACTTCTCTAATCGCTTGACTAGACTCCACTAAAGTTCCATCAAAATCCCAAATAAAATGAACAGTCACTACTTTTCTCCTAAATTAATCCAATAACGGGCAAGTTCTTGACCTGCCATTGATGATACGTTGTAATCCATAGGTACCTGAACAATATCTTCTAAGATACCTCCAACTTTTTCAATGGTTCGCCGACTAGCGATATTATAACGGTTTGCCGTGATAAGGACTCGCAAAATCCCTCTTTTCCGATAACATTCTAATGCAAAGAGTAGTAACTCTGTCATAATTCCTTGTCCACGGTAATCTGGTCGTGTCACGTAACCAATATGTCCTCCAAACCTTTCCAAATCTCCCTTTTCCAACTGCCAGCGGCAACGAATACGAGCCACCAACTCATCATCTAGAAAATAATAATAATAATTCGTACTAGTAGACCAATCCGGATGATCTGTTTGCGTTTCAAACCGTTTAGTTTTAGCAACAAAAGCTGGAAAATCAACGACTTTTTTAGTTTCAACAAAAGAATTTCCAGCAGCTTTTTCTGCCAATAAAAGCGCTTGGAATTTTTCAAAAGCTGCTTGATCGCTCCAGCTGATTTGGCGTATTTCCATGACATCCTCTCCTTAATTGCTCCCATTATAACACAAAAAAGCAGTGACCGAATGGACCTATGAGTCAATCCAAACCATCACTACTAATGAAATGAGCTTTATTATTAATTGGTTACCTGAGATTAATTCTCAAAACGTTTGGCAAAACCAAGATAAGCATCAACCACCGTTTGCAAGAATCCCTTTGTGCCTTCATTTGACAATTGCCCCTGATCATCGAATAATTGATCAGCTTGTGCCAAATAAGCTTCTGGCTGTGCCAAGACAGGAACGTTTAAGAAAACTAAACTTTGACGCAATTGGTGATTGGCACCAAAGCCAGAAACATTCCCAGTAGAGTGCGAAACGATGAGACTTGGCTTGCTATCAAATACCCCTTAACCGATTGGACGAGAACCAACGTCAATAGCATTTTTAATGGCCGCCGGTAGACCACGATTGTATTCAGGAGTGATAAATACGATACCATCTTGTTCTTTGACAGCTTGACGGAAACGAGTATAGCTTTCAGGAACATTTCCTTCATCAAGATCTGGATTATAAAGAGGAAGATCTCCAATAGGAATTTCAGTGATTACCACTTCTTCTGGAAATAGGGCTTTAACAGCTGCTGCTACTTTTTGAGAATTTGACTCTTGACGTAAGCTACCAAAAATAAAACCAATACGTTTAACCATAAACATGTCTCCTTTAATACATTATCGACTAATCTAACAATCTTAGTCTCAAGCGATGCTACTCAACTTTACCGAGTGTAGGTCACTGCGGCTTTGTGAATATATCACTGTTTATTACTAATTAATAATAAAATAAAAAAGTGAAAAAACAAGAGATATGCTCAAAGCAATCTCTTGTCAATGGTATTAGCGATGAACTCCCTTTGCAACAAGGGCTTCAAGTTCTGTTAGACGTTCTTCGAAGACTTTAAAGGCTGCTTCAAGATAGTCACCTTTTGCCATATCAACACCCGCTTTAGCGATGACCTCAAGTGGGTAGTCAGAATTTCCTGACTTGAGGTAGGTCAAGTAATGATCAATATCGTCTTGCGTTCCGTGAACAATCTTATCGGCTAAATAACTTGCTGCTGCAAAGCCTGTAGCATACTGATAAACATAATAATTGTAATAGAAGTGAGGAATACGTGCCCATTCATACTGAATAAAATGATTATCGTCTTTACTCAACCCATAATACTTTTCATTCAACTCAGCATACAATTGGTTGAGGTATTCGCTCGTTAACACTTCTCCTTTTTGATCAGCTTGATGGATCGCGTGTTCAAACTCAGCAAATTGGGTTTGACGGAAAACGGTGCCACGGAAACCGTCAAGGTAATGGTTTAAAATGGCAAAGCGTTCTTTCTCATCTTGCACCTCATTTAAGAGAGCTTCTGTCATGATGTTTTCATTAGTTGTGGATGCAATTTCTGCCAAGAAAATACTGTAATCTCCATACACATAAGGCTGTGTTTCACGAGTGAAAGTAGAATGCAAACTGTGCCCAGTTTCATGAACTAAAGTGTATAGATTGTCTAAGGTATCTTGCCAGTTTAATAGCATAAAGGCATTGGTGTCGTAGGAACCGCCCGAATAAGCTCCAGAGCGCTTCCCTTTATTGACATGAACATCAATCCAACGTTCTGTAAAGGCACGGTGCACTCGGTCTGCATAATCCTTACCAAAAACAGCCAAAACCTTCTCAGCTTTTTTCAAAGCCTCATCATAACCAATGGCTAGGTCTGTTTCAGATAATGGTGTGTAAACATCATACATCTTCAACTCATCTAGACCAAGAACATCTTGGCGAAGTTTCAAGTAACGGTGCAAAAGTGGTAAATGTTTGTTAACCGTTTCTAATAAAGTGTCGTAAACAGCTTCTGGAATAAAGTTAGCAGCCATGGCAGCTTGACGTGCTGAATCGTATTTATGAACACGCGCCTTGTAATTTTGAACCTTAACATTTGTTTGTAAGGTTTTAGCATAAGTGTGTTGGAACTGTTCATAAGTGCTATACATTGCCTCGTAAGCAGCTTGGCGAACGCTACGATCTTTAGATTCCATTAAACTGATGAAGTTACCATGGGTTAATTCAACATCTTCCCCCCTATCATTTTTAACTACTGGAAAGACAATATCAGCGTTATCCAGAATGCTAAAGGTTTCTTCAGCGCCATTGAAAATTTCTTGGGCTCCTGCTAATAATTCCTCTTCAGCCTGGCTAAGCACATGGTCACGTGTCTGGAACAATTTGTCAAAGAAATGATGATACCTTTTTAAATCAGAAGTTTCCGCAAGAAAAGCTTGGTAATCTTCCTGACTCAATGCCATAACTTCTGGGTCATAGAATGAAAACACTTCGCTAAATTTAGCATACAAGCCAGAAGCCTTAGCCTGATATTCTTGATATTTAGCAACAGTCGTGTCTTGATCATTTTTCATATGAGCATAGACATAGACTTTCTCAACACGACGAGCTAACTCTAAATAAGTATCTGTAATTGTCAACAGATTAGCGCTAGAATCTAGTAAATGACCTGAAAAATCCTTAGCCGCGTCAATTTCACTAGCTAAGCCACTCACTTCAGCTTCCCAATCCTTATCTGTTGCAAAAATAGTGCTCAAATCCCAAGTGTACTTTTCTTCTAAATGACTACGATTATCTGTCATAATATCCTCCTCATTTTCTATTACTAACTATTTTAACATAATATTGAGGTGAAAAAAGCGTTTGCACCTTCTTATTCACGCCGTACGCATGAAAACTTTCTCTTCATCCTTTTGTGCCCGGACATCAATTTTGAAAAGATTCCTTTTTAAATCAATCATCTGCTTAGCCTCTTTCTCCAAATAATTGGACTAAATAATCTTT
>NZ_JBWKAI010000045.1:0-7725 GCF_056500955.1 Streptococcus sp. F2 | reverse complement strand
GGTTATAATCAGGTTTTTCTTTGTGTAACATAGGAGAACCTCACAAGTCCTTTTTCTTATATTATACTCCTAAATATCATGAAAAGCCCCTAGAAAAGTGATTCTAAGGACTTTGTCTTCAGTCTGAAATAGATAGAATGCTTATTCTATCTATTTTTTGTTGTCTTTTAGTAATCTTAGATATTCACTAAGATGATTTCTTTTATCTCTTCAACTGAAAGAACCTGTCCTGAAGAAACCAATTCATCATCCAGAAAAAGAGCTGGGGAAGCTGGATTGCCATATAGAGCAATGATTTCAGCCTCTCTAACATAAACAATAGATACCAACAGATGAAGTGCTTTACAAGCTTCAAGCAAGTTAGTTTCCAAAGCTTTACACTCAGCATCACCTGTTCCTAAAATTTTAAAACAGTGATCTGAAATAATCGTTACCTGTTTTTTGTTTTTGGAACAACAGTTGCCCTTGCATCGACAGCTCTTCTTTTCTGAAGTCATTTATTTTCCTCAATCTATCATCATTTTTCTTAGTTTACACTATCCTCCCCAAATAAGCAAGTTATCCTGAATGACCTTATTTTACTTTTTGGTAATTGCCTGCGTTGATTTTTTTAAAATCTCAATAAAACAGTGGGTAAACTGAGCAGTCATTCCCCAAATGGTTTCTTCCAAATTTTCATAAAATGGAATACTACGGTACTGCTGGCTAAATTGGTAATCTTTCCCATGACGAATACGATCAAAAGGAAAATCTGAAGTTTTGAGAGGACTAGCTTCAAGATGATAAAAAACTGGCTCGGTAGCAAGTAATTGTTGTAAAGGGACCGTAAACAACCTGTCAACCTCTTCATTAGCCTCTATACTCTTCCAGTCATCTGTTAATAGTTGTCCAACGAAACAGTGAATGGTTCTAGATGACTGCACTAAATAATCAATTTCTCCCCAAAGCTGAATCTGAGAGGAGTCGACATTTAATTCTTCCATTGTTTCTCTAATAGCAGCCTCTTGGAGGCTTTCATGACCTTCGACTCTACCTCCCGGGAAGGCTACTTCACCGGGTTGAGAAATATGTTGACTTCGCACTTCATATAAGACATGCCATTCATCATTAACAGCAATAAGAGGTAAAAATACAGCGTACCGCTTTTCTTCCCCTAGTGGTTTCGCTTGATAGTGTTTTAATAACTCTTCCATAACGTCATCCTCATTATTCTTTCCGATAGCTTTATCTTCATCATAACTAATCTTCACTTTTTGGTCAACTCATTACTCCTAATTAGTGGTATTTTATATATAATTTTTTTATATATAAAATATTGACATATCAAAAAAGTAAGCTTATACTAAATGTGTAAAATAATTATATATAAAAATTTTATACATGAGAGGAGCCCAAAATGTATTTTCCAGTATCGGCTACCTTGATTGAATTTTTGATTTTAGCCATTGTCGAAAAAAATGATTCTTACGGCTATGACATTAGTCAAACCATTAAATTGGTCGCCAATATCAAAGAATCAACTCTCTATCCTATTCTTAAAAAATTGGAAAAGGCGGGTTTTTTGACAACTTATAGTCAAGAGCATCAAGGACGTAAACGCAAATATTATGCTATCACTTCTTCTGGAGAAGTACAGCTACTATTTCTAAAAAAAGAATGGCAAAAGTATACATTTGCCATAGATGGGATTATTGAAGGGAGTTTGAGACATGACAAGGACTGAATATCTAGCGGAACTAGATAAATACTTGCGAAAATTACCTAGGGAAGACTACCATGAAGCTATGGATTATTACATTGAATATTTTGATGAAGCTGGTCCTGATAAAGAAAATCAAGTTATCGAGGATTTAGGAAGCCCCAAAGAGGCCGCTAGTGAAATCATCGCAACTGTTTTAGGAAAACACATGGCAAGTCCTGAAAAAACACCTGAAAAGCGAGCAACCATCGTCGGGCTAGCTATTTTAGCACTCTTTGCTGCGCCTATCGCTTTACCGGTTTTATTGGCTTTAATTCTCTTTATTATTGCTTGCCTCATGACTGGAATAACAGCCATCGTTGCTGCCTATGTTTTTGGCCTTGTAGGGGTACTTGTTGCAGGGATCACCCTCTTTGAAAGTTTGACTTTACTTGGTTCATCTCTTCCTGCTCAGGCTATGGGAATTGGTAGCGCCTTGCTGAGCTTTGGTGGTGGTATTCTCATTTGGATTATTGCCACGGCACTCCTGCGTTTTTCAGGACGTGCCTTCGTTGCCTTTATTAAATGGATTAGTCACAAGAAAGGAGCTCAAGCATGAAAAATATCTCACGCAAATGTTTTATGATCAGTGTCGTGTGTATTGTTTTAGGAGCCATTCTTTTAGGAGCTGGTTATGCAACTGGCGGGCTTCAAGACATTAAACACCAAACAGCCCCTAAAAAGGTTATCCAAACATTTGATCACGTAACAGCTCTTGATATTGATACCAATTTTTCAACTATTACAGTAGAAACAGGGCCTGTCAAAAAACCAACAATAACCTACTACACACATCCTAAATTTATTGATCCTTTAGAAATTAAAATAGAGAACGAGACACTTCATATTTCTGAAAAACCCAGAGATGTCATCATCACCGGAGGTATTGAACTGATTGGGTTTGGATTAAATAAAAGTGACCGCAACCACAACTACCGAACCACTACCATAACGCTTCCAAAAGGTAGCAGTCTTAAAGAGCTCAAAGGCTCAAGCATGCCTCAAGCCACTATATCGGATTTAACGGTTCAAGACCTTGAATTCAGTGGTGGTCTGACACTTCTAAATACTAGAATAAAGAAAGGGAAGGTTTTTGGAACATTTGACGCTACTGATAGCTTGTTAGCCAATCTTGAGTTGAAAGCCGACTATTCGTTGTCAAGCCTTACGAATTCTAGTTTAGAAAATGGGACGATTAGCTTAGGGCATGGACAATTAACCACAAAAAATACTAATCTTAAATCTGTCACCATCCAATCTCTATCTCCTGGTGGGGTTGAAGCCGAAGAAACAAGCCTTGAAAATGTGACTTTCACTGTTACTAGTGAGCAAGAAAACGAGGAAACCAATGATAATGGTGCTATATTCACTGCTCATTCTCTTACCCTTAAAGGCACTAATACTATTAGTGGTGGTAATGTTGCTGTTGACATAACTTTGACCGATCCAAAGACGACCGCCTATAAGACAAAAACCGAAGATGGTAAAATCTCACTTGGACCACTGCTTACTCCTGCGAAAATTGATAAAGGAACAACTTCAGATAGCATTACTTACACTGCTAATACTGAGAAAGCTACTGGAAGCTTGACAGTTGAACTCAACAAGGGAGATATTATTCTAAAATAGCCTCTCACTTGTAAAATAACCATTAACTTTAAAAAGTACTGTCAACCACTTGTAACAATAAGACAAAAAACAGCATCTAACATAATAACTTGAGATGCTGTTTTTTTGTCTTACTTACTCAACCTTAAACAGTTTTCTTAGGTCGATAAATGAGCAGTGCTAACACCATAAAAGCTAATAGAAAGCCTGTTAACACTTTGATTTCAAGTCCAATATTGCCATCCAATGAAATAGTTTGTCGCAAACCAGACACCACATAAGTCATTGGCAAGAAAGGATGTAACGTTTGGAAAAATGCCCCACTTAACTCAATGGGATAGGATCCACCCGAAGAACCAACTTGAAGCAATAGCATAACTAAAGAAGCAAAAGAACCATAGCGATCATCCCACCCAACTAAGGCTGTGACAAGTGCCATCAACGTCCAACCGCTTAATATGATAAAACCTAAGGTTTTCATGCCATAATGTGCTTCAAATCCCAATAGCTGAATAGCTAAGTAAAGAATAATAGAACCTACAGTTGAAATGAACCCATTAATCACCAATTTTTGTTTGGCCCAATCCCACTTATTCTTAACTGGACGACCAGATAAAGAATTAGCAAAGATAACATTGGTTGACAAGGCCACAACCATTAGAGAAACGGCAATCATATAAGGTGCCATACCAATCCCATTTGTCTTGACATCATCCCTATCTTTTTCGTTTAATAAAACTGGTTTTGAAACTGCTCTAGCGTTTTTATCTTGTACAGAAACAAGTGATAACTGTTGAGAAGCTTTGGCCAAAGAACCGTTTAACGTTGACAAGCCTGTTGACAATTCTGTCAATCCACTTGTTAATTGATTGCCACCTTGACTCAATTGGAAACTACCATCTGCTAGTTTACCTGCACCTTCTGATAGTTGTTGGCTGCCATTCAATAATTCTCCTGATTTTGTTGATAGAGCTGTCGCTCCTTCTGAGAGTTTTGTTACCCCAGAACCAATGGCAGTATTATACCCGTTTAATTGTGCTAATCCTGTTGTCAATTGATTACTTCCTGGTAGAACTTGTTGATTTAAACTACCATTTACCTTTGATAACCCCGTTGACAACCCAGATAATGCAGAACTCGCTCCAGGTAAAGCCTGGTTAGACTGACTCGCAATCTGGGAAACAGCTGCTTTAAGCTGGTCTAATTGAGCTAAGCTATTTCCTTGGGACAGAGTTTGTAAACCTGTTGACAGTGTTTGAACAGAACTTAAAATAGTTTGGGCTACAGATACGGTTTGACTTTTATCAGATTGACTGAGGGCCGCAGCTAACTCTCCTTGTTGTTCAGCAGTTAATGATTGGTAAACGTTAGTAGCTTGGAGAGCCGATAGTTGTTCATTCTGAGCGGCAGTCTCTTCAGCAATGACTTGTTTGGCTGCTTGAGCGATAGCTCCTAAGCTATTACCTAACTCATCAGCATTAAGGTTAGGGGGTTGCAATGTTGATAGGTCTGTATTTAGTTGCTGAATGCCTTGATTTAGGACTGGTAGCCCTACAATTAAGGATTGAATTCCCTTAGCTTTCTCGTCAGAAAGTGTTGTTGCTTGTGTCAACTGTGAAAGACCCTGATTAAGCTGAGAAGCTCCCTGGGATAACCTAGAAACCCCGTTCAGATAATTGGGGATGTCCGTTGATAATGTTCCTAACCCATTCTTGACTTGGTTGACACCATCTGTATAAGTAGTCAAACCTGATGTCAATCGTCCAGTACCTTGTTGAAACTGTTGGCTAGCACCCGTTAAGGCTGCTAAGTTCGTCGAAAGTGTTTGACTCCCCGCCTGAGCGGTCTTCACTCCTGAAGCCAGTGCTTGACTTCCAGTTGAGGCTTCTTTTAATCCTGATTGGAGCTCCTTCATACTGCTAAAAACTGCTGAGGTGTAAGTCTTCGTGATGTTTTCCGAAACAGACTCCTTCAGTTTTGTCATCGTTGTTTCACCCATCTTAGCAGCAACCATTCCATGTCCTTTACTCGTTTGGTAACGGATAGTTAGTTTTTGGGGTTCAGGATTTAATAAGGTTGTTGCTCGCTGAGAAAGATCTTCGGGTAAAGTAATGACCATATAATAATCACCTTTTTTAAGACCTTTTTGAGCGCTTTTTGAAGATACAAAATGATAGTCTAACTCTTTGTTTTTAGACATCTTGTCCACCATATCATCACCGATTGTTAATGATTCATCAGCCATCTTTGCAGGCTTATCTTGATTAACAACAGCAATGGGAAGGTCATTGACACGACCATAAGGATCCCACATTGATCCTAAAAACGATAAATTATATAAGGCGGGAACCAGTGCCACACCAATCATTGTAATGATTAATTTTGGATTTTTAATAAGTGCTTTAAGTTCTTCTAACATTTTTTCTCCTAAAATGGACATACTGTTCAAAAATTATGATAGAATATATTATACAAGTAAAATCAAAATTTACAAGATAAAAGACATCGTTTTTGGACATTATGTCTAAAAGTGTTCAAAAGGAGATTCTGATAATGGTCAACCGAAAAGAAAACACAAGGCAAGCCATTCTAAAAGCAATGGTTACCCTATTAAAAACCGAAAGTTTTGATGACATTACAACCATTAAACTTGCTAAAATGGCTGGTATTAGCCGATCGAGTTTTTACACTCACTATAAAGATAAATATGAAATGATTGACTATTACCAGCAAACCTTTTTCCATAAGTTAGAATACATTTTTGAAAAAGAATACCGAAATAAAGAACAGGCCTTCCTTGAAGTCTTTGAATTTCTCCAAAGAGAACAGCTTCTCTCTTCCCTTTTATCTGCTAACGGCACCAAAGAAATACAAACCTTCATCATCAATAAAGTTCGCCTTCTGATAACCACTGATTTACAAGATAAATTCAGTACTGAAGAGTTATCTCAAACAGAAAAAGAATACCGAAGTATCTACTTAGCGCATGCTTTTTTTGGTGTCTGTCAAAGTTGGATTGCAAAAGGTAAAAAAGAATCACCTCAAGAAATGACACAATTCGTTCTCAAAATGCTTACGAGTACCTAAATAGTCCCCCTTACGCAAGTGTTATTGTTACAAGTCATTAGTAAGACTGATGACTTTTTATAAACCATAGATTAGAGTAAACTTGTTACGAGATACAAAAAAAGCCCACTGTTGTAGGCTTTTTGTAAGTTTAATCTTAAAATTAAAGCATTTTGTTGTAGAACTCAACGACAAGTGCTTCGTTGATTTCTGGGTTGATTTCATCGCGCTCTGGGAGGCGAGTTAGTGAACCTTCAAGTTTTTCAGCATCGAAAGATACGAAAGCTGGACGTCCAAGAGTAGCTTCAACAGCTTCAAGGATTGCAGGAACTTTCATTGATTTTTCACGAACTGAGATCACTTGACCAGCTTCAACGCGGTATGAAGGGATATCAACACGTTTACCATCAACAAGGATGTGTCCGTGGTTAACGAATTGACGTGCTTGACGACGAGTAGTTGCAAGACCTAAACGGTATACAACATTGTCAAGACGACGCTCTAAAAGAACCATAAAGTTGAAACCAAGAGTTCCTTCTTTGATTTTTGTAGCTTGTACGAACAAGTTACGGAATTGTTTCTCACCTAAACCATATGAGAAACGAAGTTTTTGTTTCTCAGCAAGTTGCAGACCATACTCTGAAAGTTTGCTACGGTTGTTTGGACCGTGTTGACCTGGAACGTAGTTACGACGTGCCAATTCTTTACCTGTGCCTGTAAGTGACAAACCAAGGCGACGTGATTGTTTCCATGATGGACCAGTATAACGTGACATATTACATGTCCTCCTCTAAATTTTTTGAGGAAATAACTGTTTGAAAAATCCTGATTCGTGCAGGGGGTTTTCGCCTAAACAGCAAAGGTTACTTGAATAGATAACCACCTGTTGACGAGCTTCATATTTTTCTGCTGTTATTTCGCACAAAGAATAGTATACCATAGGAAAGTTATATTGTAAAGTCAATATATTACGATATGAATCATTCCCGTAGTTACTATTTCACTTAAGGAGTTTGCGCCATTTCAAAAAAACAAGTCTACATTCATAAAAAAGCTACTACTTCCTAACTTAGAAAGCAGAAGATTTTTGAAAATACACGAAAAAGGGCGCAAAAATTCCTTGTAGTTACAGCAATTTTTTCGAACGGTTAAACTACCCAGCTGCCTAAGTGCTCTCTTTGTCCTGCTTTGAGTTTTGACAGCGCAAAACCAATCATAACCAAAAAACTCATACTGACTGCCACGTTCATCTTCTTAAGTCCTCGTATGGTATGGGTTTCTAAACGAAAATCTCGGTCAAGTCTGCCATTCAC
>NZ_JBWKAI010000044.1:0-7821 GCF_056500955.1 Streptococcus sp. F2 | reverse complement strand
TTGAAAGATTATTTAGCCCAATTATTTGGAGAAAGAGGCTAAGCAGATGATTGATTTAAAAAGGAATCTTTTCAAAATTGATGTCCGGGCACAAAAGGATGAAGAGAAAGTTTTCATGCGTACGGCGTGTTTCCCTACCCCTTCAGACTTGACAGAGAGCCCCTTTAGCATAACAATAGAAGATGAGAGAGTACGTTAGAATTGTTCTAGTGCTCTTTTTTTGTGTTTGATAGTGGCGTGGCTGCTAGTGGGGGTACTGTTTATTGGCGCAATCGTCAATAGGTTAAGATTAATGTGGAAGTAAGTTGGTTTCACAAAAGTAAGCGCTTACTATAAAATGGAGTTAGGTTAAGAAAAGGAGTAAGAATGAATCATCGTCAGATTGGTGTGCTAAGACTGTTGCTTCGCTCACGAGACTACCAAAGCGGTCAGGTTTTAGCAGATCGTTTTGAAGTGTCGGTAAAAACGATTTACAGTGATTTACTGGTTTTGCAAGAGTTTTTGACGCCCTATGATCTTGTCTTGAAAAAAGTTCCTAGGCATGGGGTTTGTATTCTTGGGGCAGACAGTCTGAAGGAATCCCTTTGTCAGGCTTTGGACCATCAGGTTCAAGCGACGGATAAGGACCATTCATTTTGGGAGCGTGAGGATGTTTACCTTAAATCTCTCTTTTTACTTGGGCATTCCCTCTCGATTTTAGATCTTTCGTTGGACTTATTTGTCAGTGAGACCTCTATTCGACGTGACCTTGAAAAGCTTGATATGCAGCTAGCAGATTATAACTGTCAGTTGATTAGGTACAATGGTTTCGTTTCTTTGGAAGGTGATGAGCTAGCCTGCCGTCATTTTTTCCGTAATCGGCTCATTGAGAAATATGCAGAGCAACTAAACAGTCATCAATCTGACGGTCTGTTAGCTTTCTTTTTTGACCAAGAAAACGTTGAAGGCATCATCAAGGCAGTGCAGGAAGCATCTGATTTATATGCTTATACGATTTCAGAACAGTACCAGATTTACCTTATCTTGGATTTGTTAATTGCGACAAGAAGATATCAGCAGGGCTATTTGTTAAGGTCTCAGCCCTTACCAATTGGTCAAGATATGGCCTTGTTTGGCGTTTACCCTTTTGCTGGTGATTTGCTCTGCTATTCTCTCAATCGACCTGTGGATACATTATTACCGGAAGAAGTAAAGCAACTATCTTTAACGATTTTATCGGTGGGTTATGAGAGTTTTCCTTCGGAAAATCAGCAGTTTGTGCAATTGACTAAGCAACTGATTGAAAGAGTGGGACAGTTATCTGGCCTTGATTTGAGTCATGATACAGATTTGGTCAAGATGATTAGCAACCATTTGAGACCCATGATTTACCGCCTGAAAAATGGGATCAATATTGCCAATCAAACCACAGAAGAGATTAAAAAACGTTACTCGATTTTATTTCATGTGGTTTGGTTAGCCTCGAAAGTGTTGTCTGATCAGTACCAGTTAGAATTGTTGGATGCTGAAATTGCCTTTTTAACCATTTATTTTGAGATAGCGGTTGAAAAGTTAGAAAAACCACTAACAATTGTCATTGTTTGTCCTCATGGTTTGGCAACGTCAGAATTAATCATTAGTTCCTTGAGGCGATTGATTTCGCACTATGATCATCTGGTGACGGTCGATTTATCTGAATTGGACTCATCAGTGGCCAGGCAAGCAGACATCTTAATCAGCTCTATTCAGCTAAAAGAATTTCCACTGCCTTATGTCTTGGTTAGTCCTGTTCTAACCAATGAAGAGTTGGATAATATCCAAAAGCTCTATTTAGATTTGACCAAGGGTAATCGCAAGGTATTGTCTATCGTTCATGATGATTACGATGCCAAACAAGCCCTACTAAAGGATTTGATTAAACACGAGGTTTATTTACATCAAGCGCTGACAAGTCAAGGAGACTGTTTACGTTTTTTAGCGCAGCATGCTTTTTCTGAAAATCGTGACAATTCTGGTTACCTCACGTCTATTCTCCAGAGAGAAAAGATGGGCAGCACCAGTGTTTATACTGGAATTGCTCTGCCACATGCAAATCCAGAAATGGTGGGACGTTCGCAACTCTCGTTGCTAACCTTGAAAGAGCCAGTGATTTGGGGCAAGAATCGTGTCAAGGTGGTCATGTTGATTTCCATTAAAGAAGGTGAAGAGGAGTTATATAAAGAGGCTCTGGTGCACCTTTATAGCAAAATTGATAATGAAGCCTTCATTGACAGTTTATCTCAGACGGCAGATGAAAAAGCATTTATCGAATTATTACTAAAGAAAGAAGAGGACTAAGATGCAAGAAGAAGTGGTTTGTCTTCAAGTAGACAACATTAAGAATGCTGAGCAAGCTCTCGATTATCTGGGCAATCAATTGGTCGCGATAGGAGCGGTCAAAGACAGTTATGTCAAAGCGGTGATAGATAGGGAAGCTATTTTCCCGACAGGCCTTCAGTTTGAGGGTTATGGGGTGGCTATTCCGCATACGGATAGTGAGCATGTGAATCATACTCAGCTTGCCCTCATGACTTTGACTGAGCCAGTAAGTTTTACTCAGATGGCTACTAATAACCAGCCTGTCTCTGTTCGGTTAATCATCATGTTAGCCATCAAAGACCCGCATGAGCAGGTCGATATGTTACAAAAGCTAATTGCGCTATTGCAAAATCCTGATGTGGTGCATGACCTATTGGCTTATGGACCAGATCAAAAAGAAAGTGTTTTACAGTTACTGTCACGTCATCATATCATATAGGAGGTTATTATGTTTGACTTGTTGCAACATTTTATTGACTTAGGCGCCATTGTGGTCTTGCCTATCTTGATTTTTATCTTCGGGATGCTCTTGGGGACCCCAGCACGCAAGGCTTTTAATGCTGGTTTAACCGTCGGGATTGGATTTGTTGGCTTGAATCTGGTTGTCGAGTTATTGTCGGGAAGTTTGGGAAAAGCAGCGCAAGCTATGGTAGAACGTTTTGGCTTGCAATTAACCACTCTAGATGTTGGATGGCCGGCAGCCGCCGCCATTTCTTATGGAACGCTTCTAGGAAGCTTAGCTATTCCTATTGGAATTGCCATCGATATCTTCTTGCTGTTCATCGGGTGGACGAAAACATTAATGGTTGACATGTGGAATTTTTGGCACGCAGCCTTTGTGGCTTCGCTTGTTTACGCGGTGACACAACATTTTGCCTTAGGACTTTACGCTATGTTGGCCTACCAAGTGATGATTTATCTGCTGGCAGATATTATTGCACCGGCGATTAAGAAATTCTATGGTTTTCCTAACATCACGTTTCCTCATGGAACGTCAGCACCAGGATTTTTAGTAGCTATCCCTTTAAATTGGCTTTTTGATCGCATTCCCGGTTTTAACAAAATTGAAGCGGATCCCGAAAGTATTCAAAAGAAATTTGGTATTTTTGGAGAAAGTACCGTTATGGGGCTAATCATTGGGATTGTAATCGGTATTTTAGCTGGCTATGATGTTCAAGGCATCTTGCAATTGGGTGTTAAGACAGCAGCAGTCATGCTTCTCATGCCGCGCATGGTTTCTATTTTAATGGAAGGTTTAGCTCCTATTTCGGAAGCGGCAAACAGTTTTGTGCAAAAACGCTTCCCAGGACGCGAGGTTAATATCGGTATGGATTCCGCTCTTTCAGTAGGTCATCCAGCTGTTTTATCAAGTTCTTTATTGCTTGTGCCTATTACGATTTTACTAGCTGTTATCTTACCAGGAAATACGACTTTGCCATTTGGAGATTTAGCAACTATTCCTTTTGTGGTCTGTCTGATGGCAGCTGTCTTTAGAGGAAATATTGTTCGGACGGTAATAGGCGGTGCGATTTACATGGTGTCAATCTTATACATCACCTCTTGGGCGGCCCCACTTGTAACAGCTTCGGCTAAGGCTGCCAAATTCAATTTGGATGGTCATTCAAGTATCACAGCTATGGCAGAAGGTGGCCTATGGCCAACAGGCCTCTTCATTTTTGCGGCCAATCATCTCCCTTGGTTGGTGATTACGCTAGTCTTAGTCGTCTCATTAGCAGGCCTCTTCTATGTCAATAAAGGGTCAAATTCGAAAAGTGAGGTAATCAAATGAAAAAATTATTAGTCATGTGTGGTTCAGGAATTGCCACATCAACAGTTGTTATGGGAAAAGTCAAAGCTTGGGTTGCTGAGAATGATTACACTGATAGAGTCCAACTGTTCCAATCAAAAATCGCTGAAGAAATCAATCATATTGATGATTATGACGTGGTTATTTCCACAACCGTTGTTCCAGATAGCGTGAAAGACAAGGTCATTATGGGATTGCCGCTACTAACAGGAATTGGAACAGATCAGCTATGGGAAGAGGTTAAAAAAGAAATCGAGGCTTAAAATGAAAGCAGATATGTCTCAGGTATTGCAAGCAGCAAAAGCATGCCATTATGCTGTGCCTGCTATGAACTATATTGATTTTGCTAGTGCCAAAGCCTATGCCAGTGTGAGTGAGAAGCGCAAGCTCCCCTTGATTTTAGCTTTTGCCCAGTCTCACAGCCAGTGGTTATCCTTGGAAGAGGCAGCGCTCATTGGCCGTTATTTCCAACAAACCTTATCAACTCCAGTAGTTCTTCATTTGGACCACGGACAAGACAGCGCTTTTATTAAAAAAGCCATTGACTTAGGGTTTAATTCGGTCATGATAGATGCTTCATTGGATAGCTTTGATGATAATGTCAAAAAGACCAGAGAGATTGTTGATTATGCCAGAGCGCGTGGTATTGCCGTTGAAGCTGAAATAGGCTTTGTGGGTGCCAATGCTAATCAGGAAAACCATCGGGTGACAGACTCGATTTATACCAGCTTAGAAGATGCCAAACTTTTTTACGAACAAACACTGGTTGATGCCTTGGCGATCTCAATCGGAACGGCACACGGTATTTATCAAGGACAGCCCAAGCTCAACTTTGAGCGCTTGACAGAAATTGCAGCAGCTTTGCCCATTCCTTTAGTCTTACACGGGGGGTCATCATCAGGTGATGACAATTTAGCTAGATGTGCTCGAGAGGGTATCGCCAAAATTAATATTTTTTCAGATATGATTGCAGCTGCCTACCAACATCGACTTGACTCAAAGATTACTGATTATCCGAGTTTGATGTCTACCATGCAAGTTGCCATGGAAAAAGTTCTAGACCATTACTATGATGTTTTTGGAACAACAAGAGGAGGTAGTTAATGAAAGCAAACCTTAATCGTCATTTCTTTGTTTTTAATCCCAAGTCCTACCTATATGGGGAACAGCTTTACCAATTAGCAGAGTTGGCCGATAGCCTAGTCACTGATGACATCAGTATCTTTATGACAGCGCCTTACGCCGAATTAGCAGAGCTTAGCAAACGCACTAAGCATATCATTGTAACTGCTCAACACATGGATGGCATATCGCCTGGCCGTGGTATGGGGAAGGTTTTGCCAGAATCCTTAGTGGTAAATGGGGTCAGAGCAGTTTTTTTAAACCATGCCGAAAATCCGATGACCTTGACAGAGTTAGTTCAAGCCCTTGAAAGGGCTAAGGCTTTGGAATTAATAACGATTGTTTGTGCAGATTCTGTTGCAGAAGCCAGAGCCACTGCCGTCTTAAGCCCAGATATTATTTTATGCGAACCCACCGCGCTTATTGGCACTGGCCAAACCAGCGATTTATCCTATGTTCAAGAGACCAATGCTGCCGTCAAAGCTATCAATCCAGATATTTTGATGATGCAGGCTGCAGGAGTAAGTCAAGCCGATGATGTTTACCAAGTGATCAAGGCAGGTGCAGATGGCACAGGCTGTACTAGTGGTATCGTGAAAGCAACATCACCCAAACAAATGTTTCAGGACATGATAGCAGCCTTACAAAAGGCTCTCTAAAAGGAGTTCCAATGACAGTTTATCAAAAAGAATTTTCAGTGGAGACAGTGGCTAAACGCGATAGTTATCATGACATCTCGGAAGTAGTCAGACAAGTCATTGCAGCTAGTTCTATTAAAACAGGAATTTGTGTGGTGACTACCCCACATACGACTTGTTCTGTTTTCTTTGAAGAATATACTCATGATAAAGATGCTGAGGGAGATGACTTTCTCAATTTAGATTTATCAGAGCAATTAGAAAGAATTATTCCAAGACATCTTGCTAAAGAGTCTTACCATTATCCAGGGCCAGCTCACTACCAAGCTGTTTTGGCTTGGGAAAACCCTGAGGATTGGTTACCAAATGGTGATAAAAGAGCTCTTTGGAATGCTGATGCCCACCTTAAAGCAAGTTTATTAGGATCTAGTCAAACCATTGCTGTTACCTCAGGCAAATGGAATGTGGGAAAAACGGGTTACCTTTACTTGGTTGATTTTGACAGAACAAGAGAGCGTAAGCGCCACTATCACATCACGGTTATAGGGGACTAGAAGTACGAAATACATTATCTCAGGGTTAAAATGCTTAGGGTAGACCTGCCTTAAGCATTTTTAGACCGCTAGAGTTTAAAGAGCGTGCTATAATAAATAGAAAAGAAGGGGAATAATATAGGGAAAAATTATGAAAATTCTAGTAGCCATAGATTCTTTTTAAAGGTTTCGAAACTTCAGCTGAACTCGATGCTAGAGTCGCTCAAGCCCTATTCACCTTGCGTGCCTAACAGAAAGGTAATATCATGTATCAGTTAATTGCTTTTGATATGGATGGAACTCTATTAACAAACGAACAAACAATCTCAACAGTCAGTCTAAAAGCTATTAACCAGGCTATCCAGGCAAAAAAACAAGTGGTGTTAGCTACCGGACGTCCACTCTCAGAAATAAAGCCCTACCGTCAAGACTTAGCTTCCTTACAATATGCTATTTTAGAAAGTGGAGCAGTGATTTATGATTTGCAAGAAGAAAGAATGATTTATCAGGTAAGTTTACCGCCAATTTTTTTGCAACAGTTACTCCAGAGTACAGAAGGATTAGATGTGATGGTAGTTGTGATGTCAGAAAGCCAAGGCTATATCCAAGAAAGTCACTTTCTTTCCATTGAAAACTATTATATGGATCAATATCAAAAGTTGTATCAAGCAACTGCCGTTTTTGTAGATGATATCCATTCACTCTTAGCTGACAAAAAAGAAAAAATTGAAAAGGTCAACCTTTATTTTAAAACAGTAAAAGCAAGAGACCACTATCTTGAAGCTATGGATTATCTTCAAGTGGCAGCAATTAAAGCAGAAAAAACCGGTATTGAAATCACAGCAAGGGGTGTCAATAAGGGTCAAGCTTTAACATTTCTAGTAAACTACCTTCAGTTGGAAATCGAACAGACCATTGCAGTAGGAGATGGTGATAATGATCGTAAAATGATATCCGAAGCAGGTTTAGGCATTGCGATGGGAAATGCAAACAGAACCATAAAGGCTTTAGCCAAAGCTGAAGTAGCTAGTAATGATAAGGATGGTTGTGCACAGGCTATCTATCAATTTTTATTAAAATAAATGCAATATTAAAACCTCAAAAAGCTGTTGACATCAGGAGGATAAATATCGTATACTAATAAAGCTGTCGGCTGAGCAGACGTTGGCGACTGAAGTATTCGAAAAAAAGAGTAAAAAAGTTGTTGACAAAGTTAGTAAAAGTTGATAGAATAAAATAGTTGTCTCGAAAGAGGACAAGACCTTTGAGAACTGAATAAGACGAACCAAATGTGAGGGTGATATGGAGACATATTACCCGTCAAAAACGAGAAATAAATCTGTCAGCGACAGAAAGAACGAGTAAGTTCAAACAGATCTTAATG
>NZ_JBWKAI010000043.1:7222-8305 GCF_056500955.1 Streptococcus sp. F2 | reverse complement strand
GATACACCTGTACCCATGCCGAACACAGTAGTTAAGCCCTAGAACGCCTGAAGTAGTTGGGGGTTGCCCCCTGTTAGATACGGTAGTCGCTTAGCGTTTATCCGCCATAGCTCAGTTGGTAGTAGCGCATGACTGTTAATCATGATGTCGTAGGTTCGAGTCCTACTGGCGGAGTAGAGAGAGGTAGGAAGAGTCCTATCTTTTTTTGCATTTTAGAGAAGAGTGTGGTAAGATAGAGACAAGCAAGATATGCGTTGGCACCCTTAGCTCAACTGGATAGAGTACCTGACTACGAATCAGGCGGTTAGAGGTTCGACTCCTCTAGGGTGCATGATGAGAAAAAACAATAGGACAAAAATGTCCTGTTGTTTTTTTGTGGTTCTCTTTATACTAGGGATAGTTTAAAAGAAAAGGAGAATCGGGATGTCGTTAGAGACAGGGGAGTTTTTTGAGAAGGTCAAACCTATTATTTTAAAACTGAAGCGTCATTATTACTTACAGTTGTGGGAGACGGATGACTGGTTACAAGAGGGGCATTTGGTTTTAGTGAAGTTGTTGGAACGTCACCCAGAGTTAGTAGGAGATGAGGCTCGCTTGTATCGGTATTTTAAAACCAAGTTTTCGTCGTATTTGAAAGATGTCTTGCGTCGGCAAGAAAGTCAGAAACGCCAGTTTGACAAGATGGCTTATGAGGAGATAGGGGATGTGGCGCATGCGATTCCAGCTGGTGGGTTATGGTTGGATGATTATGTGGCCTATCGGGAGGTTTTAGTACAGGTGGAGGAGGCCTTAAGTGAAGCGGATCGGAAGCAGTTTCAGGCCTTAGTGAGAGGGGAACGGTTCAAGGGGCGTCAGGCTTTGCTTAGGAAGGTTCGTCCTTACTTTAGTGGGTTTGACCAAGGGTGAGGTTTTGGAGAGATTGGTTGTGGCTAGAGGGGACGCCTCTGGCCTTTTTCTCTGGAAGTTGAGTGGGGGTGATAGTCTCAAACTTTTAGAAAAACGAGTAAGTGGGAAAGCTGCTGAAAGAATTTTTAGATTAGTTGATGGTTTTTGAGAGCTTGAGTTAGTTCCCATGATTTTAGT
>NZ_JBWKAI010000043.1:0-7212 GCF_056500955.1 Streptococcus sp. F2 | reverse complement strand
GGGTGAGGTTTTGGAGAGATTGGTTGTGGCTAGAGGGGACGCCTCTGGCCTTTTTCTCTGGAAGTTGAGTGGGGGTGATAGTCTCAAACTTTTAGAGAAATGAGTAAGAGAGGAAGGGGGCCACAAAGAAAATGCTAAATACTTTTTAGTAATAGTTCACTCTTTGATGCCTTTTCGAGAACTTAAAATCCCTCACCTGATTTGAATTTAGTGGGGGATAGCGAAATAGTCTTCTGCTTAGAAAAAGGTATTGTACAGTGCTTTAATAGCTTTGTGTTCGTCTTGACTGTCGATAACAAACATGACAGAAACTTCGCTTGATCCTTGAGAAATCATAGCTAGGTTGATGTGACTATCAGATAGTGCCTTTGTTGCGGTAGCTGTTACCCCAATATGGCTCTTCATATTTTCACCTACGATCATGATAATGGATAGGTTTTTGGTAATACTTGCATGGTCTACTTCCAATTCATGGATAAGTCGGTGAAGAATTTCATCTTCTTTAATAGGCGTTAGCTCTCTTTGACGAATGACGATTGAAAGGTCATCAATTCCGGTAGGCATATGTTCCCAACGGATATTAAGGTCTTCTAAGATTTGGAGAACTTGACGTCCAAACCCTACTTCTCTGTTCATCAAATATTTTGACATGTTAATGCTGACAAATTGATCATCAGCAGAGATACCCACAACGACCGAAGGAGTATCAGTTTCATGTTTCAATACAATTTTGGTCCCAGGATGAGAAGGATTATTAGTATTTTTGATGACAATGGGAATTTTCGCTCTATAGGCTGGTAATAAGGCTTCGTCATGTAAAACTGAGAAACCTGCATAAGCTAGTTCTCGCATTTCTCTATATGTGAGTTCTTTAATAGAATGAGGGTTATGAACAATCCCGGGATGAGCAGCAAATATACCGTCAACATCAGTGAAATTTTCGTACAATTCAGCTGCCATCCCTGCTGCGATAAGAGATCCTGTGATATCAGAACCTCCCCGGGAGAATGTGCAGATTTGCCCGTCTTGAGTGACTCCAAAAAATCCCGGAATGACTAAAATCCCCTCTAATTGGTTAAGCTTTTCGATGTGATCATAGCTGACAGGTAAAACCCTTGCGTTTTGAGGTTCCTGACTAACAAAAAGACCGACATCTTTTGGGTGGAGATAGGTAGCGGTTAAGCCACTAGCTTGAAAATACGCTGCAATCAGTTTAGCATTGTTATCTTCTCCAGCAGCAAGGAATGTATCATATAAAAAAGGATTATGATTAATAGGAAGTTTTGCCAGCGCCTCTAGTGACTGTGTAATATCAGTACCGACTTGATTGTCTATCCCGAGGTCTTGGCAGATGGTTTGATAGCGTTGACTAATCCAATTAAGTGGCTCTTGAAAATCTTTTCCAGACTTGTATGCCTTATAGTAGGCAATCAAAGCATCTGTTACTTTGGTGTCATCAGGAGTACGTTTTCCAGGAGCTGAGACAACAACCACTTTTCGGTTTTTATCTTCTTTGACAATAGCTAAGACTTTTTTGAGTTGTTGGGCTGAAGCTAGGGAACTGCCTCCAAATTTGACGACTTTCATAAGAGAATCTCCATAATGTTTGAATATTAGAAAAATTATAACAGAAAAGAGGAGGTTTGTCAGTAACTTTTGAAAACTAAACTGTATGGGGACAGTATAACTAAAAATGGTTTCTCTTGTTTTTAAGAAATGATAGAATAGTAACATGACAAGATATAAAGCAACGATTTCCTATGATGGAACTCTTTTTTCAGGTTTTCAAAGACAAAGCCATGCGCGTACCGTACAAGAAGAAATTGAAAAGACTCTCCAGAAGTTAGCCAGTGGCCAACCAGTTCCTATTCACGGAGCAGGGCGCACAGATGCTGGTGTTCATGCTTATGGTCAGGTGATTCATTTTGATTTACCTCAAAAACGGGATTTGGAGAAATTACGTTTTGCCTTGGACACGCAAACGCCAGATGATATTGATGTAGTGGATTTAGCGATAGTTGCAGACGACTTTCACTGCCGTTATCAAAAGCATTCAAAAACCTATGAATTCTTAGTAGATAATGGTCGGCCTAAGAATCCCATGATGCGTCATTATGCAACGCACTATCCATATCCTCTCGACATAAATAAGATACAAGAGGCCATTAAGGATTTGGTGGGAACGCATGATTTCACAGGTTTTACAGCAGCGGGGACATCTGTCGAAAATAAAGTTAGAACAATTACAGAAGCAACCTTAGTTCAAGATGATAAAACGGGTTTTTTAGTCTTTACGTTTTCTGGCAATGGTTTTCTGTATAAACAAGTAAGGAATATGGTAGGAACTTTATTGAAAATTGGGAATGGTCGTATGCCAGTCGAACAGATTAAAGTGATTTTAGATTCAAAAAATCGTCAATTAGCAGGACCAACGCCAGCTGGTAATGGACTTTATTTAAAGGAGATTCGCTATGAAGACTAATTACGTTTTAGCTATGTCTGGGAATGATATTTTTAGTGGGGGTGGCTTATATGCCGATTTGGCAACTTATACCCGGCACGATTTACATGGTTTTGTGGCAGTAACTTGTTTGACAGCTATGACTGACAAGGGATTTGACGTTTTTCCGACGTCTACTGACCAATTTCGCTATCAGTTGAATAGTCTAAAGGATGTCCCTTTTGCTGCGATAAAAATCGGGCTATTACCTAATGCAGCTATTTGTCAGCTGGCATTAGATTTTATCAAGTCTCACCCCAATATTCCAGTGGTCTTAGATCCTGTACTTGTCTGTAAAGAAACCCATGATGTAGAGGTGGCTACTTTACGTGAAGAACTAGTGTCGTTTTTCCCTTACGTGACTATCATAACGCCAAATTTATTAGAAGCTCAGCTATTATCTCAAAAAACCATTAACTCATTGGAGGATATGAAAGAGGTCGCTAAGGATCTTTATCAATTGGGAGCAAAGCACGTGGTCATCAAAGGGGGGAATCGTTTTAGCCAAGAGAAGGCAATTGATCTTTTTTATGATGGTCAATCCTTTGAGATATTGGATAATCCTGTGCTTGAACAAAATAATGTTGGTGCGGGTTGTACATTCGCCTCAAGTATTGCGAGTCAACTAGTTGAGGGGCGAACAGCACTAGAGGCTGTGCAGGCTTCAAAAGAGTTTGTCTATCAAGCTATTTTAAAATCAGATAAATACGGAGTGAAACAAGGTGATGCAAAAAAGTAAAACAAGACAAATGAGTTTATTGGCGGTATTGACAGCTTTAACGATTGTATTAGGGCGATTTGTGATGGTTCCGACACCGACAGGATTTTTAACTCTTTTGGATGCTGGTATTTATTTTACTAGCTTTTATTTGGGAGCTACTCAAGGAGCTATTGTTGGCGGGTTGTCAGGCTTTCTCATTGATTTAATAGCAGGATATCCTCAGTGGATGATTCATAGCTTGATTGCGCATGGTGCTCAAGGCTATTTTGCTGGTTGGACAGGTTATAAACGTTGGTTAGGTATCCTTTTAGGGTCTGTAATTATGGTTGTCTGGTATTTTCTTGGATCTTTGATGTTAGGTTATGGCTTAGCAGGTTCTTTAGCTGGCATTTTGGGAAATGTGATGCAAAATACTTTTGGACTTTTGGTAGGCTACCTTATTTTTAGAGCGATGATCGCTTTTCAGAAAAATAAGTAGGGAGAATGGGATGAATCTACAGGATTTAGAAGAACAAACTAGAGCGATTGTTAGTGATATCATTGAGCGCTCTGCGATTAAACCAGGACAGGTGTTTGTGCTAGGTCTCTCTTCAAGTGAAATCATTGGGGGGCGGATTGGCCAGCAATCTAGCCTAGAAGTAGGTCAAGTGGTCGTTAAGTCAGTTTTAGAAGAGTTACATAAGCGTGGTATTCATTTGGCAGTTCAAGGTTGTGAACATGTCAATCGTGCTTTAGTGGTAGAAAGCCAAGTAGCTGAAGAGAAACAGTTAGAAATTGTTAATGTGATTCCAAACCTCCACGCTGGCGGTAGTGGACAAGTGGCAGCCTTTCGTTACATGTCGGATCCTGTAGAGGTGGAAACTATTGTTGCCGATGCTGGGTTAGACATCGGGGATACCTCGATTGGGATGCATGTTAAGCGAGTTCAAGTCCCTTTAATTCCTTGTCAACGTGAACTAGGCGCTGCTCACGTAACGGCCTTAGCCAGCCGTCCTAAATTAATTGGAGGAGCGAGGGCTGATTATTATCAAGATCTCATTCGGAAACACTAAAACCCATTTCTCTAAGTGGAGCATAACTCTTTCTTGGAGAAATGGGTTTTTAGCAACTGATGTTATGATTGCGGAGCGGTAGGATAGCTAATAGCGGTTGGTAAAGAAATCCCTTCTTTGATTAGGGCTTCTTGATACAATCGGTAGAAAGTGTGGTAAATCATAAATTGCTGCCCATTGTCTGTGAAAATAGTCACGCGAAACGTGAATTGCCCGTTAGGATTTGTTTGGGGCCCTAGGATATTAGGTTTGCCGACAATTTGAGGGTAATTGGGTAATTCTCTCTCGTTCACCGCTTCAATGATTTTAGTCACCTGACTCAAATCAACGGTGGAGTAGAGTGGAATTTCTATTAAAGCTCGCATGTTACCACGCGATTTATTGCTCACAACAGTGATGCTACGATTAGGAATATAATGTAGAGTGCCGTCAAATCCTCGAACTTGAGTGGTTCGGATACCAACACCAGAAATCGTCCCTTCGATACCGGAAATGGCGACATAATCTCCAACCTCAAATTGATTTTCAAAGAGGATAAAAAAACCATTTACAACATCAGACAAGAACCCCTGAGCTCCAAGACCTATGGCCACCCCAGCGATTCCAGCCCCAGCGAGGAGGCTTGAAACGGGAATGCCAAACAGGCTGAGGAGCCAGTAAATGAGAAGGAAATACAACACATAATTTAAGATGTTGTGAGTTAACTTGGATAAGGTTTTTTGTCGCGCCTCACTTTGTCTAGAATAGGAAAATGATTTAGCGATAGTCTTCTCAAAAAGGTAGTTACTGACGCGTTTGAGAATAGCAAAAAAGACTAGCAGGAGGACAAGAGAAACTAGTTTTGAAAAAATAGCTAGGCTAATGTCCTCAATATGAAATTGCTCTAAGTAACGGAATATAACTGTCATGGGTCATCCTTTCTTCTAGATAGTTTACCAAAAATAAGGCAACATTGAAAAGCAATAAGTGATCACTCTACTAGAAAATAGCTTTTTAATTCTTGAAAATCGAATCAGTTGCTCTGGATTAATGGAAACTGACTAACAAAAGGTACACCATATGATTTTGAAAAGTTGCGCGCGTGAGGAACCTTGTTGCTCTCACTTCTTGAAATAATTAACTAGAAAGCCATTAAAAAATAATGTCATTTATAACAAAAAATTGTGCTTTTAAAAAAAACTGTGTTATACTTTTCTCATAGGACCTATTCTTGTTTGCAAACAGACGCAGTTAATTGCTCAAATTTTTTTAAGTGCTTATGGAAGCGCTTGCGTAAATAGAACGGAGATACTCAATGGTAGCACAAAAGACAAAAGGACTGTTTACTAAATTATCAATAGCAGGGTTAATCTTTGGTTTATCTAATACTAGTCTAGTTCCATTAATATCAACGCAGGTTGTCAGCGCTGAATCAAACCAAATTGCCATGAAAGATGGCGCTATCCTTCATGCATGGTGTTGGTCCTTTAACACCATAAAACAAAACATGAAAGCTATCAAGGATGCTGGCTATACAAGTATCCAAACGTCACCGATTAACGCAGTGATACCTGGGGATAACGGTAGCAAAGATTTGAAGAATTGGTATTTTCATTACCAACCCACTGATTACACAATTGGCAATTATCAGTTGGGAACCGAAGATGAGTTTAAAGCCATGGCAGCAGAAGCTGATAAATATGGTATTAATATTATTGTGGATGCGGTTTTAAATCATACAACTACAGATATCAATGCTGTGAGTGAAAAAATTAAAGCCATTCCAGATTGGACTCATGGAAATCAAGGAATTGAAAACTATAATGATCGTTTTCAATTGACTCAACATGCTTTATTGGGCCTTTATGATTTAAATACGCAGAATAAAGCTGTCCAAGAATACCTTCTTAATTATTTAAAACAAGCTGTAGCAGATGGGGCAGATGGTTTTAGGTTTGACGCAGCGAAGCATATTGAACTGCCGGGAGAGTTTAATAGTGATTTTTGGACTAATATCTTAGCTAACAGTGGCGCTAAATTCCAATATGGTGAGGTCTTGCAAGATGGCGCTTCTAATGAGGCTGGTTATGGGCAAATCATGAGTGTAACAGCTTCAAATTACGGTAAATTTATTCGAGAAGTTTTAAAAAGAAGATATGTTGAGAACGATCATCTTATTAACTTCCAAATGGGAAATGTACCAGACGATAAATTGGTTACCTGGGTAGAATCGCATGATACTTACGCTAACAAAGAGGAAGAGTCAACAAAATTAAGTGATGAAGATATTAAGTTAGGCTGGGGAATTGTTGCAGCTAGAAATGAAGGTGCACCCCTCTTCTTCTCACGGCCGGTGGGTGGAGGTGGTCAACATGGACGCTTCCCAGGAACAACTAAAATTGGTGATGCTGGAAGCGATCTCTTTAAAGATCCAACGATTGTTACGATCAATAAATTCCGCAATGCTATGAATGGTCAATCTGAATACATCCGAAATCCTAATATGGACCAAGGACTTGTGATGATTGAACGTGGTGGTAAAGGAGCTGTTATAACTAATTTAACCAGCGAAGAAAAGGGAATTCATTCCGAAACAACGTTAGCGGATGGTCAATACAAAGACATTATCACAGGTCATATTTTTGAAGTGTCTAATAAGCAGATAAGTGGTAAAATGGCACCTAGAATAGTTGCGGTTTTATATCCTATTACGCAATAAAATCACTCATTGTTTCAATCACATTAAAAAGTCTTATCTCAGGATAAGGCTTTTTAAAAAGGGTTACGATGTTAACATGAGGTGTTATCCTGTGATGAAAGAGGCGGGTTCGTTTTCACGCCAAACGCATGAAGAAACTTTTGTTTTCAGAAAACTAGATTCATAATGACAAAATCAATCAAAGTAGTACACTATAGATGAGGTGACTACGATGATTGATTTTATTATTGCTATTGATGAT
>NZ_JBWKAI010000042.1:0-9778 GCF_056500955.1 Streptococcus sp. F2 | reverse complement strand
CAATCATCAATAGCAATAATAAAATCAATCATCGTAGTCACCTCATCTATAGTGTACTACTTTGATTGATTTTGTCATTATGAATCTAGTTTTCTGAAAACAAAAGTTTCTTCATGCGTTTGGCGTGTAGCATTCAGCGCTTAGGGTCTTAAGCTTTGGTCCGAGTGCCGTTTGGAATAATCACTTCCGCCAACAACTTATTTTCTTCACGAATACGGAGGTAAATCACAATCATATAGCATGGGAAAAGCAACATAGCTGTAATCTGCGCGTGGCAAAGCAAAGCAATCCCCACAAGCTCTGGAGCGATATTCAAGAAATAGTTAGGATGCTTAACTGTCTTGAATAACCAGTGGTCAACATATTTATGGTCTTTGGCCAACATTAACTTAACAGTCCAGATGTCACCTAAGATACGTGTCACTTCATACAAAACAGCTATTGAAAACAGCATGAGTAAGAGACCTAACAAACTGATGCCATCAAACTTAATTTGTTTAAGAAGGGCTTCTGTCACTGCAAAGACGTAAATCATGATATGAAGTAAGGTCAAGAATTTTGTGTTTTGGACACCAAACTCTTGTCCTCCCTTGGCTAAAATGGCTTTTTCGTTTTTAATAGATTTTTTTAAAAATACTAATCGAATAGTAAACATCGCTAACATCACTAAAAAGATGATCACAATAGAACTCCTTATGTTTCAATTTATCGTTTTTTTCACAAAACACTAATAAAGATTATAACTAAATGACAAACACTTGTCAAACCGTTTTCAAAAAAAGATTCAACCCGCTTAGGTTAAATCTTTAGTGTTAGACTAAAAGTTAGTCGTATCAGGATTTGGGACCTCGGACATTCCTGATAGATGACGAATGCTATCTTTATCTTCCTGTGTCAAGCTCACATCAAAAATAGCCATATTTTCCTTGATGCGATCTTCATGAACGGATTTAGGGAGGGGAATAAACCCTTCCGATAGAGACCAGGCTAAGGCAATTTGTGCCACCGTTTTATCATATTTATCAGCTAACTCCTGCATGGTCTTATTATCAAAAATTTCCCCTTGTCCCAGTGGACTCCAAGCTTCTAGTAAAATTCCTTTCTGCTTACAGTAGTTAACCACTTCTTCTTGGAAACATCCTGGTGCCAAACGAATTTGGTTCACAGCAGGACTTATGGTAGCAGTCTTACTAAGTGCTTCGAGATGATGCACCATAAAATTACTGACACCGATTGAGCGAACTAAGCCTTCTGCAACAGCTTCTTCCATATAAGCCCACGCTTGAGCATTTGCATCTTGCCAAGAATCACGTAGGTCTTTTGGATTTGGCCAATGGATGAGATAGAGATCCACATAGTCCAGACCAAGGCGATCAAGAGAGGCAGTCAAGGCTTCTTTAGCCCCTTCATAACTATGCGCATCATTCCAGAGTTTAGTTGTAACAAATAACTCTTCCCGAGGAATCCCTGAATCTTTAATGGCTCTTCCGACACTTTCTTCGTTTTTATAGATAGCTGCTGTATCGATATGACGATAGCCAGCTTTAATAGCTGCTAAGGTAGATTGATAAGCTTCTTCGCCATTAGCAGCCTGGTAAGTTCCAAATCCTAAAACCGGAATATCATAGCCACTAGTCATTTTTACTGTTGTTACCATCATAAGCTCCTCCTTTAATAATGGTTTCTGTAAGCGATTACCACAACTTATTCTAACATATACAGAGGAAAAGTAAAAAGGATTGGCATTCCAATCCTTTCTTAGTTTATGAGGCATCAAAAACCTTTCGACCATCTAGATAGGTAGCTACAAGCTCCAAATTCTGATCAAGAACAATAAAGTCTGCTGCATGACCGGCTTTGATTTGACCACATACGTCGTCAATACCAACAGAAAGAGCCGGCACATAAGTCGCCATGTGAATAGCTTCTGCTGGACTAGCAATTCCCCAAGCCACTACATTTTTAAGGCTATCTTTTAATTTCAAAATGGACCCTGCCAAATTACCACTCTCCTTGAGACGGGCAGTACCATTCTGGACAATTACAGGAAATTCTCCTAACATATAATCGCCATCAGCAGAACCACCTGCTCGCATACAGTCAGTAATCATAGCCACATGATCATGCCCTTTTTGTTGCATTAAAATATCACAAGCAACAGGTGAGACATGGTGTCCATCACAAATCAACTCTGCATAGGTGTTAGGCAAATTATAGACGGCACCAACCATTCCTGGCTCACGGTGGGTCAATCCTCGCATACCATTATAGGCATGAACCCAAACGCTAGCACCTGCTTGGACAGCTTCTTTAGCCTCTTGATAGGTTCCATTTGAGTGTCCTAAAGCTACTGTGACACCTTGTTTGGTCACTGTGGAGACAAATTCTGCGACACCATCACGTTCGGGAGCAAGGGCAATTTTTTTGATGAGGCCTTTAGCAGCCTTTTGCCAAGCGTTAAATTCATCCAACTGTGGGTTTTTCATATAACTTGGATTTTGAGCGCCCTTATATTCTTCGGTAAAATAAGGACCTTCAAAGTAAATGCCCTGAATCTTAGCCCCTTTAACTTGATCAGCGACTGACGCAACAGTTGCTGAGACCTTCTCTAATTGCTCAAAGGTAGAGGTCAAGGTTGTTGGTAAGAAGGATGTTACCCCTGTTGACAGCAACCCTTCACTCATTTTATGGATACCTTCTGCAGAATTATCCATGACATCAGCACCTGCGTAACCATGGATATGTGTATCCACAAGGCCTGGTGCAATCTGATAACCTGTGTAATCAATGATTTGGGCATCTGTTGGAGCCGTTTCTGTCCACTCCCCAAAAACATCATTCTCAAGGCTTAAATAGCCTGCTGGTTTCACCTCTGTTGGGTAATAAAAACAATCCGCTTTTAGATAGCTTGTCATCTTTTTTCCTCCCTTTTTCCTTATTATACGCCTTATTCCACACTTTGTAAATGGTATATACCACTTACCACCCTAAAAAAGAAAACCTGATTGGTCATTCAGGTTTTCCATGGTTGCTAGAGTTGATGTGAAAGTACTTTCTCAGCCAAATTTAAAGCATGGTCAGTAATTCGCGTGTAGTGGGAAATAATATCAATAAAGTTAATCCCAGCTTGGGCCGTACACTCTCCACGATTAAGGCGTTCAATGTGTGTTTTACGCAAACGACGCTCTTTCTCCTCAATTTCCTTGTGGCGGATGACAATCATCTGCGCCAGATTTCTATCACTATCTACGATAGCTCGTATAGCATCCAAGGTCAAGCAATGCGTCAAACGATACATGTCCGTTAATTCGTTGCGAGCTGCTTCTGAAAAGCCAATATGCTTTGTGGTAATCCCTTCAATTAAGGTTGCCAATGATTCAGAATGGTCTCCAATTCTTTCCAAGTCACGGGAAGAATCAAGAATACCCGCCAGAACTTCATTTTCACTCGGGCTGAGGGCTTCGTTAGAAATATCAACCAAATAGGTGGTTAGCTCCTCATCAATGGTATTGACTGCTTTCTCGTAACGTCTCACTTTTTCACCGAATTTATCATCTGCTGTCATGATATAGCTGTAGGAAGCCTCAAAAGCCTGAATAGCGTAAGAAGCTAGATGAATCAGTTCTTTATGAGCATTTCCTAAGGCGATCGATGGGGCTTGGGTGATGAGCAAACGGTCAAGGTATAGCGCCTCGTATTTCACCACCTCATCTTCTCCCGGAATAAGTTTCGTTACTAACATCGCCAAAAGACCAATAAAGGGAATCAGTAAGATGGTGTTAGTGATATTAAAAGAACCGTGTGAAAAAGCAATCGTCATTTCTGGTGTCAGTTTCAATTCTGTTTGCAACCGTAGCATTAAAGAAGTGAATGGAAGCAAGAAAATCATGAAAATAATGGTTCCAATCAAGTTAAACAAGACATGGGCTGCAGCTACACGCTTAGCCGCAATATTGGACCCAATAGCAGCTAATACTGCTGTGATACAAGTACCAATATTTGACCCTAGTAAGATTGGGATGGCTCCTTGCAGGGTCAATAACCCACCTGAAAACAAACCTTGTAAAATCCCAATAATAGCAGCAGATGACTGAATCACCATCGTCAAAACTGATCCGATAAAAACACCTTGGAAAGGTTTATCGCCCAGTGTGGCTAAATAAGTTTGGAAGCTAGACACTGACTTCAAAGGATCCATAGCATCTCCCATAAGATTAAGAGAAAAGAAAATCCCTCCTACCCCGAAGATAATGCGTCCTAAATTATTAAGTCTCTTATTCGAGGTAAAGAAAAGGCAGGCTGCCCCAATAAAAATCATTGGTAAGGCGTAGTCTCCTAATTTAAAACCAATTAAAAAAGAGGTGACCGTAGTCCCAATGTTGGCTCCCATAACAATTCCAATAGCTTGGCGTAAATTTAATAAACCAGCTGAAACCAAACCAACCGTAATCACAGTAACACCTGAACTGGACTGAATCAAGGCAGACATGGCAATCCCAACCAGAATACCAAAAAAGGGATTGCTTGTGTACTTATCAATATAGTACCTGAGTTTATCTCCCGCTGCTTGCTGAAGACCATCTCCCATGTACTTGATACTGAATAGAAAGAGACCTAGGCCTCCAAAGAAATGAAATGCAATGTCTTGCCAATTTACTGACACAATATTGTCCTCGCTCAAATTTTTAGTCTCTTCTATTTTAATGCATTCCTCTCTTTATCACAAGGTTTTTTTAATTCTTAGGATTTAAGAACACCACTGATTAAGAGGTTTAAGTTAAGCAGATTCGTCGTTCGATAACTTTTCTAAAAAGGCTTATCTTCAAATCCTTTCTAAAGACAGCAAGGACTGACTTAGCAACCTTTTCATTTTTCTCTATTAACGGTATAATAAGGCTATGTTGAATTGAGCCAGTCAAAGGAGAAATCATGCAAAAATCTAAAAAAGAAGCCTTGTATCTGCTGTTAAGCATTTTTACTATTACTCTCATGGGAGGACTTTACCTCGTTTTTGGCAGCACTTCTAAAATGCCAACACCTCTCAGACGGCAAGAACAAGCTGTAGACTTGACAAAGCAAGCTGACTTAGCGGTCCAGGACGCTGAAAAATTGGGAACTATAGCTGCCACTAATAAAGCCCAGCATGCCATCGACCGTTTAAAAGCATCCTCCAAAAAACAAGGATTACAAGACCGTGTAGAAGCCGTCAAAGCAACTTTAGAACAAGAAGAAGCAGCCACTCGCGCCGTGAAATCTGCTGAAGATGCTCCAAGCCCAGCACTCAAAGATTTGGCTCAAAAAGCTGTCAATGAATTGAACAATTTTGGAAAAAAAGCTGCCCTACAGGCAAGGCTTGACGCCATTGTGCTAGCTAAACCAGTTCCTGAAGAAACCCCTAGACAAGTAATAGATGACAACAATACTTCCACTTGGATTCCTGATCCAGAACCAAGTCAACCTCACACGACTGTTCCTCAGCCGTCTAGTCCCCAAACTAATCCGGAACCATCAACTCCAAGTCCAGCTCCAGAACCAAGTCAACCTGAACCAAGCCCCCCGTCAACACCTTCTCTTCCTACACCACCAATTGATTCAGGTGAGACCCATTCTAAAGAGTATTAGAGAGCTTTCTTAGTATCCTTAGAGCTTCGCTAAGCGAACAAGGCCAAGGTTAATCGTCAGCGACCATAAGGTCGCAGTCATCTTTTGTAATGTTTTGCTTGACTCATAGACTTTCTCTCAAAAAATGTAAAAGAAAAAGGCTAGCCCAAATCTATTTGGGCTAGCCTTTTGTGATAGTCTTATATTTCATATCCCATTAGGATACCTTCATCTTCGGCGTAAAAACTACACAGTCCTGATGTTCTCCCTGTTTGGATAACAGCATCTGGATAAATAGCTTTAATTTTCTCGCTAATTTGTTCACAAATTTTTGGGTTATTAGCATGAGCAATATAGACTTTGCCACCTTTGTAACCTGCTTTTTGAATTTCTTCTACTAAAGCAGAGACTGCTTTTTTCTGACCACGTGCTTTCTGCAACAACTCAAGTGTTCCTTCTTGGCTTGCTTGACCGACCATTCGAATGTTAAGGAGTCCAACAACTTTTCCAACCAATTTATTAAGACGGCCATTTTTCACCAAGTTATCAACTTTGGCAAGGACAAAAATCAATCGTGTTTTTTCTTGATAGGCAGTAATTTGTTCAACCACTTCTTCAAAAGAGAGTCCTAGGTTAATCAAACGCTCTAATTCTAAAACGATCAAATCAACTTCTCCACTAGCTGATAAGGAATCAATCACGTGAATATTAGCATTCGGATAATCTTCAAGAAGATCATTTTTAGCCAGACGAGCGCTGTTATGACTACCTGACAAAGTTCCTGTAATAGTGACAGCAATCACATTATCAACACCCTTATATGCCTGTAAGAAGGCATCTGGGCTTGGACAACTTGATGTAGCAGCCTTTGAAGATTGGTACATCGTTGCCATCATATTATCAATATCTAAACCATCGTCATCTCTAAAGATTTCGGTGCCAATTTGCAGTGTTAAGGGTACACGTTCAAACTGAAGCTCTTTAGATTGGCTTTCTAAACTCCTAAGGTCGCAGCCCGAATCTGTTACAATTTTCCAAGTCATCTGTTATTTCCTCTTTTCCTCTAAGTCATTCTATTGTCATTCTAAAAGTAAACTATCATCTTTTTGCCATTACGCTGCGATGACGCTTTATCAGTTTACCCTCAGGCTATTATTATCGAGCTTAGTTTTTAGGAATCTAAAAAGAGCCCCCCTTAAAAAGAACCCTTCCGAGTTCTTAAAAGACCTCTCACTAGCTAACTTTAGTTGACAAACTAAGCCATTTCCCATAAAATTATATCATTATTAAGTATGCTTTCGCTACTAATAACGTATCAGACGTAACACTTGAAAGGTATTTGTGATGACCGACAAAGCAATCTCAAAACGATCGCTTCAAAACTTAACTCAATTTAATCAGGAAGCACGCCAGGTGGCACGTGAATCAATGGAAATCGCCTTGCTGACTCTTTTAGAAAAGAAACCATTAGGAGACATTACAATTTCAGAATTGGTGACTAAAGCAGGGGTTTCTCGTAACGCTTTCTATCGCAATTATAACTCAAAAGAAGCCATCTTAGAGCATCTCTTAACAACCATGATTCGCCGTATTTTTCACGGGCTCAAACAATTTGATGTTAAAACGCAAGCCTATCAAGCTTGGCTCTATCTCTTTAACGAAGCAAAAAAAGAAGCACAGCTACTTAAACTAGTATTTAAACATCATTTACATCACCTGTTAACCCAATTAGTAACTAAGCGCCTCAAGGCCTATCAAAAATGGAAAGATAAAAAACAATCTCACTATAAGCGACTATTTTGGAGCAATGCCATTGTCTCTGTCCTATCTAATTGGATTTCAGATGATATGGTGGTTCCAGCAGAAGAAATGGCAGCTATGGGACTTCCACTACTAACCTAAAAATGAACAAGAACCTTTTCCATCCTACGGAAATGCTCTTGTTCATTTTTTTAGGTTTTGCCCGTTCATTAGTAACAGCTCTTCTCAAATAGGGGCTAACTTCAACTTCTATTATCCCTTCAACACGATTAGTCTTATGACTCTTTGTTAGGTAGCAACACAAATTGATGAATTGCTTGGGCAACACCTGCCTCATCGTTGGTAACAGTCACCTGATCAGCTAATTGCTTAATAGCCTCTGAAGCATTGCCCATGGCAACCCCTAATCCAGCATAGTTAAGCATTTCAATATCATTAGGGGCATCGCCAATCGCCATAACTTGATCAGCACTTAGACCTAAATCCTCTACCAATTCCCTTAAAGCAGATGCCTTGCTGACGCCCTTAGGAAGAATTTCCAAGATATTATCTTGACTACGCACCACATGATAGCTTTGACGAAGGTGATCACTTGCTGCTAACTCAAAAGCATCCAGCGCAGCTTTTTCCCCTAAATACATGGCTTGAAAAATCACCTGATGGGATTGAGATAACTGCTCTAAAGAGACTGCTTGCACGGTTGCAAAGACCAAATCTCCATCTGCCTGAACAAGATCCGGCACTTCTGGTTCAAGGACTAAATAATCTTGTTCACCTGTTAAGGTTAAGTAAACTCCAGGAAAGGATTTACTAACCTGCTCTAAGGCCTCAATATCAGAGTAGTTAAGTGACTTAGAATGGCGTAGTTGCCAGTCTGGACTACTGTAAGTACTGCACCCATTGTTAAGGATGAGAAATTCTTCCTCAATCAACCCCAACTGATCAAAATAGGGCCTTGTTCCCGATTGAGGGCGACCTGTACAGACGACAATCTTCACTCCAGTATTAGCAGCTTCTTGAATCATCTTAATATTGTCTTCTGGGATTTCTTTTTGCTCATTTAGCAATGTACCATCTAAATCAATAGCAATCAGTTGAATCATCTTATAGTTCCTCTTTCCATTTGATTTTAGGCAGGTTCCATTTTCTACGATGGCCAATCAACCGTAAAGTCGTTAATAATACAACTAAAGCATAGCATTCTAGCGTCGTATCGGCTAATCTAAAATGGAGAATCAAGGCTGCAAAAATAGACCAACCGGCATAAATTTCGCTACGTAATACACTCGGTTTACGGCCTGCCAGAATATCTCTGACAACACCTCCACCTGCACCAGTCAAAACTGCGGCGACAATGACAGCACTTAGCGGCTGATTGAGGCGTACCGCATGCAAAGCACCTTGCACACTAAAAGCCGCTAAACCAATAGCATCTGTGAGAACTGCCGCTCTAACCCACCCTCTTGCAACAAGCTTGGGGAATAACATGATGAGCACGATAGCTAAAAAAGCACAGGTAAATTCTGGCTTTTGACCCCAGAGCGCCTCAATCGGTAGCCCAATCAAGGTATTTCGAATGGCTCCGCCCCCAAAGGCTGTGACAAAACCTAAAATAAAAATCCCTAGAATATCAAACTCTTCTTCCATGGCAACAATAGCACCTGAAAGAGCAAAAGCGATGGTTCCAATGATATTTAAAATTTCCCACATGTCGATTGTCATACGTCACCTATTGTCAGTTAATCTTCTCCTAGTTTACCACGTTTTCCTTTAAAAAATAAGTGAAAATAGTAAAAAGTGAAGACAAAAAAGCAAGGATAAAACTCATTTTCATCCTTGCTGTAAGAGGTTCAATTGAATAGCCCATACTTATCTTACCGCATCAATGATAGCTGTTTGATCAGTTAAGGTTGTTTTAGATTTTTTCTGTCCAAGGAGTAGCTGTTGCTTCCAACACCTTGTTCAACTCGTCAATATTTTGGAAACCTTCAGTACGGAGCCAGTTCCTAGCTGCCTCCTCGCTCTCTCTAATATAAACCGGAACAGCTCCTGCCCAAGTAGCACGTCCACAAAGCACCCCACTAAATTTAGCACCTGCTGCTGCCGCAAAACGCAAAGTTTCTTGGAAGAGTTGGGCAGATACACCGGCACTCAAATAAATATAAGGCAAATGGCTAGCGGCTTCTTGATCTCGAAAGGCCTGAGCAGCCTCTTCTTGACTGTAAAGCACTTCACCTTTAGCAAAACCGTCCACATAGGCCATGTTAACCGGCACTTCAACTTTAAGAACGTCAATGCCAAACCGGTCATCAGAGAAAACAGTCATTGCTCCGTTGACCTTATGAGGCTTCACCTTTGCAAAAGCTGTGCTGCTATTGTCTGCAATGGTTTCGTCATAGCTCAGTATTTCAAGGAA
>NZ_JBWKAI010000041.1:0-10071 GCF_056500955.1 Streptococcus sp. F2 | reverse complement strand
GGTTATAATCAGGTTTTTCTTTGTGTAACATAGGAGAACCTCACAAGTCCTTTTTCTTATATTATACTCCTAAATATCATGAAAAGCCCCTAGAAAAGTGATTCTAAGGACTTTGTCTTCAGTCTGAATAGACTTGGCACGCCAAGTCTATTTTATATTAACCAAGAAGTGCTTTAAGGTCTTCTTCAATTAGTTTAGGATCTGTCTTTGAGGAATAGCGTTTAATGACTTGACCATTTTGGTCAATGAGAAATTTAGCGAAGTTCCATTCGATGCGTTTCCCGAGGGGCCCACTTTTTTCTTCTTTTAACCAGGTAAACAAAGGATCAGCGTCTTTACCATTTACTTTGATTTTTGCAAAGCGAGGGAAAGTAGTGTGATAGGTTAAGCTGCAAAATCGATTAATTTCTTCGGCTTCCCCTGGAGTTTGATTTAAAAATTGGTTGCAAGGAAAATCTAAGACCTCAAATCCCTTGTCATGGTATGTGTCATATAGTGCTTGCAAGGCTTGGTATTGTGGGGTTAGCCCACATTTGGTAGCTGTATTCACGACCAAAACCACTTTTTCTTTGTAGTTAACTAGTGAGATGTCACTGCCGTCCTGAGCCTTAACCGTAAAATCATAGAGATTAGGCATGTGACATATCCTCGGTGTAACTGATAATTTGGTCAACGGTATCACTCAAGAATTGAATGGTATCCCGAAGAGGTTTTTCAGTGGCAATGTTTGCCCCAATCAACATAGCAGTATCAAGAGGCGTACGGCTGCCACCTGATTTTAGGAAGTCAAGCCACTCCTTGGCACCATTTGGATTATGTTTAAGGTTGAGGTAACCAGCTGTTGAAATAACAAGCCCAGCAGAATAGGTATAACTATATAAGCCCATGTAGTAATGCGCTTGGCGCATCCAGGTAAGAGCTGCGTCATCGTCAATGTCAACGGCATCTCCCCAGAAGTCTGTTAAGACCTCTTTCATCATCGCATTTAATTGGTCAGCTCCAAAGGTACCGCCTTCTTCAATAAGGGTGTAAACCTCACGTTGGAAAGCCGCTTCCAATAGGTGAGTGATGAAGTTATGGAAGTATGTGTCTGTTAAACGGTGAGCAAGGGCAAAACGTTTTTGACGAGGATCATCAAATTGATGTTCCAAGTAATCACTAAGCATCAATTCATTAAAGGTCGATGGCGCTTCAACGTAATAAGTTGACATATGGGTGTTGAAGTAACTTTGGTGATTATCAGAGAAAATAAATTGGCCAGAGTGTCCGATTTCATGAATGAGCGTGTAGACATCAGACATTCTGCCAGTCCAGCTCATTAAAACATAAGGGTGTACTTTGTACGGATCAGCGGCATAACCACCAGAATCTTTATTGGCATTAGCAGCAAAGTCAACCCAGCGTTCTGTCTGATAACGTTCGATTTCTTTCGTGTATTCTTGTCCTAATGGGGCTAAAGACTTCATCACGAGGTCATAGGCACCATCAATGCTGACTTCTGGATTGAGATCATTGTCAATATCTAGCTTCCAGTCAGCAAAAGTCATTTTCTCAAGACCGTTGACTTGGGCGACATGTTTTAAGAATTTCTGAGCAACCGGTCCAAATTCAGTCATGATGAGATCAATTTGGCGATCGAACAAGCTACGATCCACTTCCTGTTCAGCTAGGAGGTAATCAAAGACAGAAGCGTAGCCTTTCATATCAGCTAACAATTTTTCAGATTTAACCTTGGCCAAATAAGCAGCAGCAGCTGTATTTTGGTGTTTACGGAGACCTTTTGAGAAGGAACGGAAAGCTTTGTCACGAATTTCAGCATTTTCGTGATTTTGATAAAAGTTTTCATAAGAGACAAAGCTATTTTTGTAGGTTTTACCATCCACTTCAAAATCATCCATGTCAAAGTCACCAGCCCGCATTTTGGTGTAAATATCATAAGGCGCATTAATGACCTCGCGTAAGTTAGCCAAAGCCTTTTCCACATCAGGACTGAGCAGGTGTTCTTTTTGGATTTTTGCCATGCGAATAGCAGCGCTGAAATAAGGGTTCTTTTCTAATGTATCTAGCACGTCAAGGTCGGCATTGGCTAAGGCAGTGTCAAAGAAGCTAAGGGCAACGCTAGCTTTAGTCATGAAATCATCACCAGCCTGAGCAATTTGAGCAAATGACTCACTTGAAAAATCAGTGGTTTGAGGCATAAAGGCATAGGTGCCAATATGACTCATTTGAATATAGATGTGCTCGATTTCCATCAAGGCTTGAGTGAAATCGTCAACAGAGGTTAATTGACCTTCATAGTTTCGTTTAAACACCTCCACATCTTGTAAGGCTTTTTCAATAGCGAGTAAAAAATCTTGGCGGTCTTTGTAGAGCGCTGTTAAATCCCAAAGTTCATTTTCAGGAAATTCTGAACGTTTTTTTAATTCCATAATGGTCTCCTTAACTTATGATTACCACTAGTATAACAGAATTTGGCTAGGATATAACAGAAAAATTATTCCATACATTAAAGACGATAAAACGCTTACTTTAGATAAAAAGCAAACATTCTACTTTAGAGTGCTTTCATTTCTAGTAAAAAGTGGTATGATAAAAAGAGAAGCTAACAGAGGAGGAGTCAATAGTTTGTCACTTAAAAAGCTAGAGAGTAGTAACAACCAAGCTATTATTGCTGAGGAAGTTGCTATTTTAAAAGATATGTTGGAAAAAATCACCCGTCGAATGATTGGAGATGAGGCGTTCGCAACGATTGAAAACATTGTTGCTTTATCTGAAAAGCAAGATTACGTTGGGTTAGAAACGATTATCGCAAGCATTTCTAATCAAGATATGGATGTGATTTCAAGATACTTTTCAATCTTGCCTCTGTTAATTAACATTTCAGAAGATGTGGATTTGGCTTATGAAATCAATTATCAAAATAATACCAACAAGGATTATTTAGGCAAACTTGCCTTAACTATTGATGCCGTCGCAGAAAAAGAGAATGCCAAAGACATCCTAGAGCAGGTTAATGTGGTACCAGTTTTGACAGCCCATCCGACACAAGTGCAGCGCAAAACCATTTTGGAGTTGACAACACATATCCATGATCTCCTTCGTAAGTATCGTGATGTCAAAGCTGGTGTCGTTAACCAAGAGAAGTGGCATAATGAACTCTATCGGTACATAGAAATCATTATGCAGACAGATATTATCCGCGAGAAAAAACTCAAGGTCAAAAATGAGATTACTAACGTCATGCAGTATTACGATGGTTCTCTCATTCAAGCAGTGACCAAATTAACAACTGAGTATAAAAACTTGGCTCAGAAACGTGGCTTAGACTTGGTCAATCCTAAACCCATTAACATGGGCATGTGGATTGGAGGAGATAGGGATGGGAATCCTTTTGTCACAGCTGAAACCCTAAGGTTATCTGCTACGGTTCAGAGCGAAGTCATCCTGAAATATTATATTGAAAAATTAGCAGCCCTTTACCGAACCTTTTCTTTGTCTTCTACCTTAATTCAACCCAGTGCAGAAGTAGAGCGTCTGGCTAGCTTATCCCAAGACCAGTCTATTTACCGTGAAAATGAACCTTACCGTAGGGCTTTTCATTATGTGAAGTCCCGCCTTGTCCAAACGCGCACTCAATTGACAGGGAACCAAGATACCACTGGACAGTCGGTCACAGCGGATCGCCTTACTCGTAAGTTAGCAATGCAAGATCAGTTAGAAGGACCTATTGCTGCCTACGTTTCGCCGGAAGACTTTAAAGCTGATTTGATGGCCATTGAGCAATCTCTTTTAAGCAATGGTGATGTTGCACTGGTTGATGGCGACTTACGCGAAGTGATGCAAGCTGTTGATATTTTTGGCTTCTTCCTAGCAAGTATTGACATGAGGCAAGACTCTAGTGTGCAAGAAGCATGTGTGGCAGAGTTATTAAAAGGAGCTAATATCGTTGAGGATTATAGCTCACTTTCAGAAACTGAAAAATGTGAGCTTCTTGTGAAACAACTGACAGAGGATCCAAGAACACTATCTTCAGCAGCAGTTGCTAAGTCAGATTTGCTCGAAAAAGAATTAGCGATTTACGCAGCTGCACGTGAGTTGAAGGATAAGCTAGGTGATGAGGTCATTAAGCAGCACATCATTTCGCACACAGAAAGTGTTTCTGATATGTTTGAATTGGCCATCATGCTCAAAGAAGTTGGTCTGATTGACCAACACCAAGCTCGTGTGCAAATTGTGCCACTTTTTGAAACTATTGAAGACTTAGACAATGCTCGTGACATTATGACAACTTACTTGAGTTATGATATGGTTAAATCATGGATTGCAGCTAATCATAACTATCAAGAAATTATGCTAGGTTATTCTGACAGTAATAAAGATGGTGGTTATCTTGCTTCAGGTTGGACCCTCTATAAAGCTCAAAATGAATTAACAGCCATTGGAGAGAAAAATAGCGTGAAAATCACTTTCTTCCATGGTCGTGGAGGAACAGTTGGACGAGGCGGTGGACCTTCTTACGATGCCATCACCTCACAACCTTTTGGTTCTATTAAAGATCGCATTCGCCTCACTGAACAAGGGGAGATTATTGAAAATAAATATGGTAATAAAGATGTCGCTTATTACCATTTAGAAATGCTCATTTCAGCTTCTATTAATCGTATGGTCACACAAATGCTTACCAACCCTAATGAAATTGACGGATTCAGAGAAGTCATGGATGGTATTGTTGCGGACAGTAATAAGATTTACCGCCAGCTAGTATTTGATAATCCTCATTTTTACGATTATTTCTTTGAAGCAAGTCCTATCAAGGAAGTTTCTAGCCTTAACATAGGGTCAAGACCGGCAGCCCGTAAAACGATTACGGAAATCACAGGCTTGCGGGCTATTCCTTGGGTCTTTTCGTGGTCACAAAATCGTATCATGTTCCCCGGATGGTATGGGGTAGGATCGGCCTTTAAACATTATATTGACCAAGCAGAAGGCAATCTTGAGCGTCTCCAACACATGTACCAGACTTGGCCCTTCTTCCATTCCTTATTATCGAATGTGGATATGGTGCTATCGAAATCAAATATGAACATCGCTTTTCAATATGCTCAGTTGGCAGACAGCCAAGAGGTTAGAGATGTTTTTCATGTGATTTTGGACGAATGGCAGTTGACAAAAAATGTGATTCTTGCCATCGAAGGACATGAGAAGTTACTAGAAGATAACCCATCTTTGAAACAAAGTTTAGCTTTTCGTCTCCCTTATTTCAATGTGTTGAACTATATTCAAATTGAATTGATTAAGCGCCTGCGCAATCATCAGTTAAGAGAAGAGGATGAAAAATTAATTCACACAACGATTAATGGAATTGCGACTGGGTTACGTAATTCAGGCTAAATCCTTGAAAAGTCCTCTACCTAATTAAATTAAGGCAGCAGACGCTTTAGGTTATCACTAAATCGTCTATCCCAAAAAGTCTCCTTTGTTTCGTCTGATATCCTCGTCAGGCTTACTTGGAGGCTCCTTTTTGCAGGAGGTTGACTTTCACTTTTGTTTGTTCTTGAAAGATGGTATAATGCTAAATGATTATCTCAAGAAATATAGGGGAAACTATGAAAATTGATAAAAGGCACCTCTTAAATTACTCCATACTATTGCCTTACTTAATTTTATCGGTTATTGGTTTAATCGTGGTCTATTCCACGACAAGTGTTAGCTTGATTCAAGCACATGCTAATCCGTTTAAATCCGTGATTAATCAAGGGGCATTTTGGACGTTAAGTCTGATTGCTATTGTTTTCATTTATAAGTTAAAATTAAACTTTTTAACCAATACCAAAGTATTAACCTTAGTGATGTTAATTGAAATGACGCTCTTGGTTATTGCTCGCTTCTTTACGACGGCTATCAAAGGAGCACATGGTTGGATTGTCATTGGTCCCATCAGTTTTCAACCTGCTGAATATTTGAAAATTATAATGGTCTGGTATCTGGCCCTGACCTTTGCCAAAATTCAGGAAAAAGTCAGTCTTTATGACTATCAAGCCTTGACGCGTCGTAAATGGTGGCCGACGGAATGGGGAGACTTACGAGACTGGCGAGTCTATTCCCTTTTTATGATACTTTTGGTTGCTGCTCAACCTGATTTGGGAAATGCTTCCATTATCGTATTGACAGCTATTATCATGTTCTCTATTAGTGGGATTGGCTACCGTTGGTTTTCAGCCATCCTTGTCTTGATTACTAGCTTATCGACCCTGTTTTTGGGAACAATTGCCCTCATTGGGGTGGAAAAAGTTGCTAAAGTTCCTGTTTTTGGTTATGTCGCCAAACGTTTCAGTGCCTTTTTTAATCCCTTCCATGATTTGACAGATTCAGGGCATCAGCTGGCCAATTCTTATTACGCTATGAGTAATGGTGGCTGGTTTGGGAGAGGACTGGGTAATTCCATTGAAAAACGGGGTTATTTGCCAGAAGCACAGACAGACTTTGTCTTTTCTGTTGTTATTGAAGAGTTAGGTTTAATAGGAGCGGGACTCATTTTGGCGCTTGTTTTCTTCCTTATCTTACGGATTATGAATGTGGGCATTAAGGCTAAAAATCCTTTTAATGCTATGATGGCCTTAGGAGTTGGTGGCATGATGCTGATGCAGGTATTTGTTAATATCGGTGGGATTTCTGGTTTGATTCCTTCAACCGGAGTAACTTTCCCTTTCTTATCTCAAGGGGGAAATAGCTTACTTGTTTTATCGGTGGCTGTCGGGTTTGTGCTTAATATTGATGCCAATGAAAAGCGTGAAGACATTTTAAAAGAAGCAGAGCTAACTTATCGGAAAGATGCTCGAAAAGAAAATAGTAACATCATTAACATCAACCAATTTCAATAAAAATCTCCTTTGAGGGGATTTTTTTGTAACCAAAATAAAGGATGATACGTTATATAAGTGTAGAAAGGGGGTGAGCCCCATCAAGTTAGAACCATATGAACAGGAACTAGTGGTTTATTCAAAAGATATTATCGCTTATTTAAAAGCATCGGGTGTGCCAGACCAGTTGGCGCGTGACATTAGTCAGGATGTTTTCCTAAAAATGTTAGAGAGTAATATTATTCTCCCACCTGAAAAGATACGTGCATGGATGTATCGCGTTGCTGTCAGAAAATACATTGATCATTACCGAAGAGACAAGACCTACCTGGAGATTCTTCAAAGAGATTTTTTCCATCTAGAAACGGTTGTCGAATTTGAACAACCTAACTATACCCCTTTGTACGAGACCATTAGTGCCTTACCAAAAAAGTACCGCATGGTTTTATCGCTTTATTATTTTGATGGCTTGTCGGTAAAAGAAATCGCAAGCATTTTGCACAAGTCCTTAAGCAGTGTCAAAATTAACTTGATGCGGGGACGAGCCTTATTAAAAGAAAAATTGAAGAAAGCAGGATATACATATGATGATTTCAACTGATTTTGAAAAGCTTGCCAAGCGACATAAACGCCGAAATATTTTTAGAACGGTAACCATTAGTGTAGTCTTAAGCCTGTTTCTTATGGTGTTAGGATTTATAGGACTCAATAGACTGACTAGCAAGAACGGTCAAAACATTCAACAGTATTATACGGTCATTTCTGAAATAGCCTACCCTAATATTAGTTATAGCAGTTGGGGCTACGATGCCACTTCCCAATTCACAGGTAATTTTGTCTCTCACCGTTTTAAAGATATTGATGGTATATCCGTTCCTTTTGAGAAATATGAACATTATTACTCCCTTATCTTATACCAGAAATCATCAGCAAACAATAATTCATTGATGTCTGACGATAATGGTCGCTCGATGTACACAAGAGCATCTCATTATAAAGTTCCCATGTTTTTTAACAAGGGGAAAAAAGTGCAACTTGGGTCGATAAAACCCACTCAAGATATTCCTCTCATCCGTCAAATGTCAGGACAAGCTGTAGAAGTAGCAATCACTTTTGATAAAGGCTACACATTAAAAGAAATGGAACAGTTCATTCCTAAAAATTTAAAACTCAATTGGATTTGGAGCGGGGTTCAGCTTGATTATTTAGAAAGTCAATTTGGTTTTACCCCCTACTTTAATTTGGATTTGACAGCCGAGCAACAGAAAAAGATGAACGCTGAGATTGCTAAGGCTTACCAAACCAAAAAGAATCCGGATTTGAACCCTATTTATCAAAAATATAGTCATAAAAGTGCTGTTTCTCCTGTTAAAGGGATGGAAAATAGTTATACTGCATTCCAAGATAGACTAGAACAATACTTCAAAATGGAGGAGAGTAGTCTCCAAACGGTAACGACTGAAGATGGGGAAGTTTATTCCTCTAAAGCTATGCTAAAAGAGTATTTAAAGCAAAACAAGAATCCAAAGACAGCTAAATTTGAAGGTGTCATCCTGACAGGACGCGCTGAGAATTTTGACCAATTACAAAATGCTGATTGGATTTATGCTTCAAATATTGGGCAATCCATTCAAATCCAACCCTACCATCACTTGGAAAAATAAAGAAAAAGCAAAAGGCATAAAATACTTGCATTTTCCTTAGAATTTGCTACAATAGTAAGGTAAAGTTAGACTGTATTGCCTACCGTCTATCTATAAAATATATTTTATTGGAGGCTTTTCCTAAAATGGCAAAAGAAAAATACGATCGTAGTAAACCCCACGTTAACATTGGTACAATCGGACACGTTGACCATGGTAAAACTACTTTAACAGCTGCAATCACAACTGTATTGGCACGTCGCTTGCCTTCATCAGTTAACCAACCAAAAGATTACGCTTCTATCGATGCTGCTCCAGAAGAACGCGAACGCGGAATCACTATCAACACTGCACACGTTGAGTACGAAACTGCAACTCGTCACTATGCGCACATCGACGCTCCAGGACACGCGGACTACGTTAAAAACATGATCACTGGTGCCGCTCAAATGGACGGAGCTATCCTTGTAGTTGCTTCAACAGATGGACCAATGCCACAAACTCGTGAGCACATCCTTCTTTCACGTCAGGTTGGTGTTAAACACCTTATCGTGTTCATGAACAAAATCGACCTTGTTGACGATGAAGAATTGCTTGAATTGGTTGAAATGGAAATCCGTGACCTTCTTTCAGAATACGATTTCCCAGGTGATGACCTTCCAGTTATCCAAGGTTCAGCTCTTAAAGCTCTTGAAGGCGACACTAAATTTGAAGACATCATCATGGAATTGATGGATACTGTTGATTCATACATTCCAGAACCAGAACGCGACACTGACAAACCATTGCTTCTTCCAGTCGAAGACGTATTCTCAATTACAGGTCGTGGTACAGTTGCTTCAGGACGTATCGACCGTGGTACTGTTCGTGTCAACGACGAAATCGAAATCGTTGGTATCAAAGAAGAAACTAAAAAAGCTGTTGTTACTGGTGTTGAAATGTTCCGTAAACAACTTGACGAAGGTCTTGCAGGAGACAACGTAGGTATCCTTCTTCGTGGTGTTCAACGTGACGAAATCGAACGTGGTCAAGTTATTGCTAAACCAGGTTCAATCAACCCACACACTAAATTCAAAGGTGAAGTATATATCCTTTCTAAAGACGAAGGTGGACGTCACACTCCATTCTTCAACAACTACCGTCCACAATTCTACTTCCGTACAACTGACGTAACAGGTTCAATCGAACTTCCAGCAGGTACAGAAATGGTTATGCCTGGTGATAATGTGACAATCAACGTTGAGTTGATCCACCCAATCGCCGTAGAACAAGGTACTACTTTCTCAATCCGTGAAGGTGGACGTACTGTTGGTTCAGGTATCGTTTCAGAAATCGAAGCTTAATTTTAATTAAGTTCCCAGAATAACAATTAAAGTCGGACAACTTAAATTGTAAAAGCTCCCTTAGGGGAGCTTTCAGATTGAAGACAAACATCGATTTGGTGTTTGTCTTTTTTAGTGTTTTTAGATAAAAATGGCTGTTTCCGTGCTTAAACCACCTCATCTGAACAAAATAAAAAGGCTCTCCCGCCATCCTTTTGACCAGTTTTTTGAGATTTAAGCATGCCA
>NZ_JBWKAI010000040.1:0-10258 GCF_056500955.1 Streptococcus sp. F2 | reverse complement strand
CAATCTTCAACTTTTTAAGGACTGTGAGGGTGGCATCATCAATAGGTATAGACCTTACTGAGGTCTCAGTTTTAGGTGGCTTCCATTCATAGGAAATACTATCGTAACGTCTATAAGTTCTGATTTCCTTATCTCTCCAGTCAATACAGTCCCATGTTAATCCTAGAACCTCACCAAACCGAAGGCCTGTTTTTAGTTGTATATATAGTAGATAAGGGATTACAGATTTTTTGTAGTCTAAACAATTGACTAGAAAATTCAGTAACTTTTGATAAACAGCTAAACTTTGTAGTGACTTTTCTTTTTTAGTTTTTGAATTATCAATACCACTAATAATAACACCATTAGTAAAATCATAAATTTCTATCCTGTCTCTTTTGGCAAAATTAATAACTTTTCTAACTTCTGAGTTCAATCGTCTAACAGTATTAGCTGATACTTTCTCTGCGTACAAATTTATAAAAGCTTGATATTGACTTGCCTTTATAGACATAGCAGGTGCGTTACCAAAGAAATCTTTAATTTTCTGTCCTCTTAGTTTGTGTTTATAAAAAGTTGTCTCGGCTTTATTTGTAGGTAAAATATTGGACTCAAACCATGCCTCCCATAAGTTATAAAGAGAAACAGTTTTATCAATCACATTATTGCTAACAGATATGTGCTTGCATCTTTATAAAAGACTTTTTTGAATTTTTGTGACTGCTTGTTATAAATGTGTCTCGTACTCATTTACTTTGTTTTAATTTCAACGCGATCAGCAGCGTACCAACCACCCTTAGCGGTTTCTCCACCGCGAACATTGAAAAATGTAAGTTGCGTTCCCAGCTTCACATCTACTTTATTAGTTGTTTTGATAGCGTATTCCATATTTCCTGCTCCATTTGAATCGATGGTATCAATAATATAATATCTATATTTATTATCATCAGTTTGCTCTATCGATCCCGTAGATACGACTGCCATTTTTTCAATAACTAATGTAGTATAAGCATTACCTGTTTTTTCGCTAATATACTCTTTTTTTATTGCTAAACGCTTTTTCACTCCGCTCGACCTTAATTTATGGAATAAAGACATTTCGTTAGTTGAAGGTGCTCGTTTAGCCGATGATCCTCTTCAAGTCATTTCTTCACTTGAATACCAACTTGCAAAAGAACGGTTAGATGCACCTAACAAATGTCACTATTATAGTCGTAAAAGAGATATCTCTTAAATAAAGAATTAAAAAAGCAGATAGGACAATTAGTTTTTATATTTCCCAAATTGTCAAATTAAGCTAGACATTTTACGTAACTCAGAAAAACCTGATATGGTATGTTATAATAAAAAGGCAGAAAAGTTAAGACGGTGGCTCTTATTTCTGAAAGGTGGTGGTGCTTATGAATGTAGGTACTAAAATCCAAAGGGAAAGGAGCGAGTTGTTGTCGGTTTACGAGACAATGCAACTCATGCTTGGGTTTGGTAGTTTTCTACTCTCACTCATTGGCTTAGTTGTTATTATCGTAAAACTAAGCAATAAAAAATAACCGTCTCAACTTTGGTCGGTTGACGGTTATTCTTAACCAATAAACATGCCACCGTCTTAAACGGTTCTGCATTGGGTAGTTGTTTCGAACAACTGCCCTTTTCTATTTTCATTATAACCCTTATCTCCAAATTAAGCAACTATTTGATAATGTCACAATAAAATACTATTCTTTTCCTACTTCTTTATAACCATATTTTTTCAATGCTTCCTCACAAGCTTTTGATCCCTTTTTATAAAAATCACTTTCTACACCAGTAAAATTTGTTGTCAATTTTCCATCCTTATAACTATATTTTTCAGAACCAAATTTACTTTCAATAATTTTTAACTCTGAATCAATTTTTATGGAATAACCGCCTTCTGATTCAACATAACCCTTATCGCCTTTAATTGTAGCCATATGCTGATTTCTAGCATCATTAATCCAATAATATTCACCATCTAAACTATTATTTGAACATGCTACCAAAAAGAGAATTGATAACGCTAGTAATAGAGAAACTAAAATTCTTCTTTTCATTTGAATTCTCCTAATATCTTCCTATATTTTTATTATAACACCAATACTATATAAGTAACACAAATAATATCATTTTAAGATTGCATACAAAAAAGCTTGCATTTTGAAAATGCAAGCCCATTAAATCAGAAAGTAATATTTTAATTTAAAAAGTAAATCTCTTTTAATCTAATTATTTTTTTGCAAGTAATTTATATATTTTTATAAGACAAATTACTGCCGTAATAGCAAGTCCTAAGTACAACAAATTCAATAGTATTCCTAAATATAGCATAAACTCTGCCATAATAACCTCCTGACTAATCTCTAATTAAAAATTAGTATCCAACCAAAAAGTATCATTACCAACTCTGAAATACAGATGTTTTGTAGAAGTTCCTGAAGGAAGTCCTAATCCTGGAGAGACAGTCCATTGACCTTTTATACCACCATACGCTGAAGCTCCAGGTGCCTCACTAGCTCTAAATACACCATTAGCTAAAAAAGCCCAACTTCCTGCTCCATTAACTGTGGCACCATATACTCTATCAAGCCTGTCATACCCACCTTGAACCTTCTGAAAATCTACGTAATAAGTTGCTTGTAAACCTACTAATCCTGCATTCCCTGAAACAAGCATTCCTTTACATACACTGTAACCAGATCCTGAAGACCATGTTCCACCACTTGTACCTGCAGATCTAGCAAGAAGTTTCTCTGGTCTTATAGTTTCCATAATAGTATCTTTATCAAGCAAATTTCCATTATCATCATAAAATTCTGCTTGCGAAAAGTCAAATCTGACCGTAGTATAATTTTCATCATTATGAGATGATAAAGAACGTGCATAGGAAGCAATATTATTCGTTTCCTGTTGAGTGACAAACTCTATAACATATGGAGATATTTTTTCGGATGAAATAACTATATTTGAAGTTTGAGAGCTATCGTTAGAATTTACCACTTCATTAGCGTTTACTGAATGAATACTTGAATTCTCTGTAACTAAGAAGCTCATCCCAACTATACAAGCAGCCAATATAACTTTTATTTTTTTTCAAACTTCCTCCTTCTCCAAAATAAAAATTAAAATATTACTTTAATATAATTATACACCACATCTCCTCTGAAAGGAAGCGCTTTCTTTATAGCTCCATATACTCTTCGTTTGAAAATCCTACATAATTTTCACAATAAAATAATTTAACTTAAGTAACCTATTTTATTCAAAAAACTATTCTAAATTTAGATAATAGTATAGAATTATTAAGCCATTAATTACAATTTCTTTTAGCATCTAAACTCTATAAATATACAAGAATAGCAATTATTTACTAATAATTATGTTCCCGAATTTTTATTATTTTGCCCACCTTTTGCCCACCAAAATTTTATTTTATGACTTTACTTAACATTAATTATTGACTTAGAACACCCTTAAATATCTGGTAACATCACTTATCACATTTTATCTTACCTTAGTTTTATCCTGTAGGGGGTATTAATAATAGTGTCAAAAACCTTGATTTAAAAGGTTTTTTTTCTTTGTTTTGGCAAATTTGTTCTAAATTTGTTGGCTCTTTGTCAACTGTAGTTGGTAGCGAGTCTAAACCCTAGAGAGAACCAGATTGGCTCTCTCTTTTTGTATGTTCAAAGCGAGGAGGATTTTAGATCTAAAGTTCTTAAAATTGCGAAAGCCGAAGGCTGCTCGTTTGATATCCTTGATGAGTTTGTTGGTAGCCTCGAGCTTGGCGTTAGAATAGTCGAACTGGAGGGCATTTTCGATGTAAGGTTTGAGTTTGCGGAAGGTCACAAAAACCTTTTTGAAGTTCAGAGTGACAAGCTTCATGTTATCCTCGATGATTTCAAAGAAAACCTCTGTTCGTTTTTCTTGAAAATGGAAGAGCAGAAGCTGGTAGAGATCGTAGTAATAACGGAGTTCGTCTGAGAATTGAAGTGTCTTGTCCACGATTTCCTGAGGCTGGAGGGTCTGTCTAAAGGTCTTGGAATAAAAACGATTATTAGACAGTTTTCGGCTGTCTTTCTGAAAAAGGCGCCAGTGATTTTTAATGGCACGATAAGGCAGAGATTTCTTGTCAAAGGTCTTCATGATAGCGATTCGAGTGGTCATCATTGCTCTGCCAAGATGTTGGACGATGTGAAACCTATCCAACACAATTCTGGCCTTAGGAAATAGTTGCTTGATGATTGGAATGTAAGCACCAGACATGTTCACGGTCACGACTTTGACCTGTTCTCTGACTTTTCTCGGGTAGCGGTAGAAATAATTTTTAACTTTTAAACTCTCAATTATTATAATTAAATAAATTATCCCAAAATACTAATTGAAATTAACCAAACTAATATACTATCTCTCTACCAATACTAAATTAATTTTAGGAATAATAATTGCTGTAACTACAATTGACAACAACGAGGCTAATATTAAAAGAAATATCTGTAAAGAGCTTTGTATTCCAAAGAATGTATCTCTTAAAACTGCTAACTGATAACTTAATGGATTTATAGCACCAAAAATTTGAACAACTCTAGGAGCAGTATCGTATAAATAAAAAACGGGAGCAGTAAAACCTAAAGGAGTAATTAAAAATCTAATAACAATATCTCTCTTCTGATAATCATTAATAAACATAGTAATCAAAACACCTAATGATGTCCAAAATAGTAATACTACAAAAGATAACAACATAATGTATAAAAAAAGAGGAAAAGATATATTTATATTAAACAGTAAACCAATTAAATATATTACAATTTCTTGTATTCCCAAACCGAGAATTGAATATAAACTCATTCCTAAAATATAATAAAAAGGTTTAACTCCCGACGATAGTTTCAATGCTAATAAGCCATATCTTTTATCAATAGTAACTCTATAAATTACTTGTGTCATCTGTCCCACTATCAAAAGTGAAAAGATTCCAACTATTGTGTAATTTGAATAAGGTACAATTAACCCATTATAATTAACTGAACCTATTGAATTATTCAATCCCACAACAATAAAAACAACATACAGTATTGGTTGAAGTAGCTGAGATGCAACTAATCCTTTGCTTCGAAAAAATGCTATAATTTCATTTTTTCCTACTATTCTGATTCCATTTAAACCAAGATTCGATTCTTTTCTTAATTTTTCGACTTCCAAATTATTGTCCTTTCAATTATAATTTATTATTTTACTTTATTTAAATATATCTCCCTAAGTTGTGTTGTTTTTATTGAAAAGTCGTTAATTACAAATTCCTTTTCAAATTCACTTATAATGTCCAAGATAGAAATCTCTTTTGGCAGCTTTATTAAGCATGAAAAATCATTACAAATTTCCATAATATACTTATTCTCTTTGATCCAATCCTTTTGTTTTTCTGTAATTTTATCTTTGAAAGTTAGTGTCACTTCATAACTATCATTATCTAAAAATTCTTCTATTGGACCAAAAAATTCCATAACTCCATTTTTAATAAATAATATTTTATTACAAAATAATTCTAATAATTGAATATCATGCGATGAAATAATTACTGTTTTTCCATTATTCACTTCATTCTTTAAAAAAGTCAAAAAAGCCTCAGAGGATTCTGCATCAAGACCAGATGTAGGCTCATCAAGGATATACAAACTGGGTTCATGAGCAATCGCTCGTGCAATCTGAACTCTTTGTAATTGACCACCTGACAATGTATCAACAATCTTATCTTTTTTTTCATAAAGAAATACAGTTTTCAATGCTTTTTCACAAAGATTCTCTGCTTCTTTGCCAGTTATACCCGCAAGATTTAATCCTAATATTACATTATCTTTAACAGTAGTATAAAAGTCCATTACTGTTATTTGTGGTGAAAATCCTATAGATGAAAAGGGAAGCTTTTTATTTTTTATTATTGCATCTGAATAATTGATTTCTCCAGAATCTATTTTTTGCAAGCCAGTAATAGAATTTATAAATGTAGATTTACCAGCTCCATTGGATCCCAATAAACCAATAAAATCTCCATTATTAATCTCAACATTTATATTATTTAAAGCTTTCTTTGATTTAAAAGAAACATTTAAATTTTTTATATCTAGTACATTTACCATTCACACACTCCCTATAGAATATTTTTATAATGTAAACGTTTTCTCTTGAGATTCTTATTATATCAAGTTAATATTATTATATCAAATTAATCCGGAATATTTGATATCGTTGAGCTTTATTTCTAATATAAGGAGGACTTATTATGAGTAACCAACTAAAGAATCTGATCAATGCACTACAAGGAAATATGGAAGTTGTTGGAGAGTTTTTTGACAACCCATCACTTGTAATAGAAAATTACGGAATAACAGGGATGGAAAAAGAAGCATTGCTAACTAGAGATTTAAATGCACTTGATAAAATTGCACTCTCAATTAAACAAAAAGCTTTAAGCCCATCCGGCGCTCATAGTTCAGGATGTCATATTATTGACCCAGAATAACAATTTAATAAGTCGGAGCTGTGTAGTATACACAGCTCTATTTATATAAAAAGGATGAGAAGATGGAAATAATTGAAAGAAAAATTCCCACAGAGCTTCAACAAGAATTAAATAAATTTATTTTAAGATATAAAGAGGATGGTCTATCTGAACAAAATACCTATCTATTTTATAAATTTATATTAAAATCATATTCATTATCACGTGAAAATAGAATAGTATCAGATTACTAGCGAGTCTGTCAATAATCTTGTGTAAACACTCTAGCAAAGCTGATATTGTTAATCAAATAGGCTTTCAAGTGTGTCCGTACATTGGCCAAAACCTTTGTGGATTCGTTGTCCTTGCTTGAAGTTGTAATCACTAAATAGTGTGACGAGATAGCGTTCTAGGGATTCTTCATTGGGAAAGACGACTTTCTTTTTGGTTTGACGTTTGATTTCTTTGTTAAGTGATTCAATAAGGTTGGTCGAGTAGATACTTCCCCAGATCTGATGAGGAAATTCATAAAAGATCAATAGATTTTCGATTGATTCTAAGGTCTCTGAAAAGGCAACACTTTTCTGAACAATTTTTATAAAGTGCTTTTTAAGCGATAATTCGTTTGGTCATGGGAGTTTGGTAGTTAAGACTACCATGAATGCGATGATAGTTCCACCAGTGGACATAATCTTTCGTTTTGAGGGCTAATTCTTCTAGTGATTGAAAGGTTTCTTGGTTGATAAACTCCAGTTTGAAGGAGCGATAGGTACTCTCAGCGACGGCATTGTCATAGGGACAACCAGCCTGACTGAGAGAACGGGTGATTCCAAAAGCTTCAAGCATCTCATCAATCGGCTGATTGTCAAACTCCTTGCCACGATCAGAATGGAACATCTTGACCTTGGTTAGAGCGTAGGGAATGCTTTGAATGGCTTCTTTGACTAAGTCAGCAGTCTTGTCCCAACCAAGGGAGAGGCCAATGATTTCACGATTGAAGAGGTCAAGAATCAAACAAACATATGCCCAACGATTGGCAACACGAACATAGGTTAAGTCCGTCACAAGGGTTTCCAATGGTTTTTGTTGGTTAAACTGTCTCTCTAAGAAATTCGGAACTGGTGCTTCATTCTTCCCTTTAGAATGCGGTTTGAAGGTAGCCTTCTGGTAAACAGAAACCAAATTCAATCTCTTCATGATGCGACGAATCCGACGGCGAGACAAGTTGATTCCTAGTACTTCCAGACATTTTTTTATCTTCCTGGCTCCGTACCTAGACTTACTTTGGAGGAAGATAGATTTGATTTTTTCTCCAAGTTCTGCTTCAGGTACTGGCTTAACAGCTTTGTAGTAATAGCTAGAGCGAGGAATCTTCAACCAACGACACATGTTTGAAATGCTATATTTATCCTTGTTAGCAGTGATTATTTCCCTTTTCGTGCCATAATCACTGCCGCTTGCTTTAGAATGTCTAATTGCATTTCGAGTTCTTTATTGCGTTTTCTGAGTTGAATCAGTTCCCGTTGTTCATCTGTCATATTATCAACAGACTTGAAGGAACCCGTTAGTTTGGCTTGTCTGACCCACTTATCGAAGGTTGAGGGCGTTAACTCATATTCTTTGATAAGCTCACTTCGTTTCATTCCAGCATTGTGGAGGTCAACAATTTGTTGCTTAAAATCATCGGTGAAGTGGCGACGTATTTTTCTAGACATATCTGTTCTCCTGTTTTCTTTAGTGTAGAACACTTTATAAATTCTGTCTAGTTTAGTGTAACCGATTCAGCCTATACCTTAGTCACGTTATAAAGAGTTATTCTGTAAAAAGACTTAAAACATCTTGCTTCATCTCTGATGAGTGGTTGGTATTCTTATCATACAAGATTTCTTCTTTTGTATTTTAAGTCTCATATCGATTGTAAACTAATGGTTATTAATTATTTAAATAAACTTTATTAACTATTTAAACTACCTTAACAATTGACAAACACCGGTTTCTCTGATAATATACCAATTAGTTAACTGGTTAATAAAAATAAATAATACTTCTAAGGAGTTACAAATGAAAAAATCACAATATTCATTACTTATCCCAGCTGCTTTACTGACTGCTGGTTTAGCACTTTCAACTTACTCACCGATAGCTTTTGCTGATGACTCGTCATCGGTGGATAGTCATGCTGTCGTTCAACCAAATGTAAGTACAGGTAACAGTAACCAAACATTGTCTGATAGCACTGAGAAGGCAGTTAATCCATCGATGGAAAAGGAAGCCGTATCAGATCAATCACTTTCAGATGCTAAACAAGATGACAATATGATTGCCGAAAAGAAAGCCTATATTGCAAAACATACAGGTTTATCAGTCGATAAGATTCAATTATTGGATACTTCAGAAGGTAAGGCCTTGATGTACCCACATGGCGATCATCATCATGTTATTTTATTGGATAAGATTGATGTTTCTAAGCCTTTTGACGATGGGCACAGTAGCCATCACAGTGATCATGTACACCACCATCATGATGATGTTATCGAGGGTAGCTTTGCTTTTACCGCAACAGTTATAGACCCTGAGGGTAAAATATTATCTGGAAAAGACGTCCAAGTGGTAGATATAACAAGTAGCAGAAAGACACTTGCAACTGTGACAACAGATGAAAAAGGACAAGCTGTTTTTGACAAGCTTCCTTTAGGAAGAAGCTTAACTGTTTTTGTGAATGGTGTTCCTCAAGGTTATAATTTCCGAACCGGTGTCAATGGTGATAAACGTTCAGCTAGCTTTACTATCGACGGAAAAGGGACAATTGAACCAGAATACAGTAAAACACCATTGGTTGTTATCGTTCGTAATGAAGATGCGGAGCCTTTATCAGGACAAGAAGTCACTCTAAAGCATAGAGTAGGGCGTGTAATAGAGAAAGTAACAACAGGAGCTGATGGCAAAGCTGTATTTTCTAAGGGGCTTCTAGATGGTACATTCTATGAGATTATTGTCAATGGCAAGAAGCTTTCTGAAGCTACAACAGGTGAGGAAAGAAGCATTGCTCTAGATGCTAAAGATATTCGAAAATCAAGTCCACATTCAAAACCACAAGAAGACGCACCTAAAGTTCCAGAAACTAAGCCAGAGGCTAAACCACTCACTCCTGAAAAAGCTGATCAAGCAGGTAAAGTAGTAGCACCAGCTCACACAACTTCTAAAGCAGCGGCAGCTAAAGCTGAAATGAAGCAAACGACTAATCAATTGCCTTCAACAGGTGAGGTTATGAACCCATTCTTCACCGCAGCAGCACTTGCAGTTATAACAACAGCTGGGGTAGCAGCAGTTATCAACCGTAAAGAGAACTGAAAACATTCATAGTAATAAAAAAACCTTAGAAATAGGCTATTTTTACCATTTCTCAAGCTAGTTAAGGTATTAGATAATTAAATATTCCCAAATTGTCAAATTAAGCTAGACATTTTACGTAACTCAGAAAAACCTGATATGGTGTTCGATAATTTAAAGATTTCCTAGGAATTCTATTTCGTTTATCAGCGATAGCTGATAAATATTTCTGAGGAATACCATTGAAATCTATTTGCTTTGGCAGTCCATAACGTCTTAATAACCCATTTGAATGTTCATTTAACCCACGTTGACCAGGGCAACCTGGATCCGCAAAGAAAATATCAATGTCATGTTGGTTGGCTATTGTCTTCCAATTAGAGAATTCTTTCCCACAATCAAAGGTAATCGATTTAAAAAGATGTTTTGGGAATT
>NZ_JBWKAI010000039.1:0-11202 GCF_056500955.1 Streptococcus sp. F2 | reverse complement strand
TTTAACCGTTCGAAAAAATTGCTGTAACTACAAGGAATTTTTGCGCCCTTTTTCGTGTATTTTCGAAAATCTTCTGCTTTCTAAGTTAGGAAGTAGTAGCTTTTTTATGAATGTAGACTTGTTTTTTTGAAATGGCGCAAACTCCTTAAGTGAAATAGTAACTACGGGAATGATTCCTATCAGTTTCTTCTTATTTTTTCAATTTTTGGTATAATATAAACCATGAATGAAAAAGTATTTCGTGACCCCGTTCACAACTATATCCATATTAATCATCAGCTTATTTATGATCTTGTTAATACCAAAGAATTTCAACGGTTACGACGCATCAAACAGGTCCCTACAACTGCGTTTACCTTTCATGGAGCAGAACACAGCCGCTTTTCCCATTGTCTAGGGGTGTACGAAATTGCCCGGCGTGTCACCGAAATCTTCGAGGAAAAATATCCTGATAATTGGGACAAAGATGAAAGTCTTGTTACCATGACGGCTGCCCTCCTACATGACATTGGTCATGGTGCTTATTCCCACACCTTTGAGACCCTCTTTCATACAGACCATGAGGCCTTTACTCAAGAGATTGTCACTAATCCTGAAACGGAAATTAATGCTATTTTAGTGCGTCATTCTCCTGATTTTCCGGATAAGGTTGCTAGTGTCATCAACCATACCTATCCTAATAAACAAGTCGTTCAGCTCATTTCTAGCCAAATTGACTGTGATCGTATGGATTATCTACTGAGAGACTCTTACTTCTCTGCTGCCAATTATGGGCAGTTTGATTTGATGCGAATTCTACGAGTCATTCGTCCTGTTGACGGAGGAATCGTCTTTGACCGCAGTGGCATGCATGCTGTGGAAGACTATATCGTGAGCCGATTTCAAATGTACATGCAGGTTTATTTTCATCCTGCTAGCCGTGCCGTGGAACTTATCTTACAAAACCTTCTTAAACGGGCTAAAACCTTATATCCTGAGCAGAAAGCCTATTTCCAAAAAACAGCGCCTGGTCTTATTCCTTTCTTTGAGAAAAATGCCAAACTAACCGATTACCTTTCTTTAGATGATGGGGTAATGAACACTTACTTCCAGGTTTGGATGGCAAGCGAAGACCATATTTTATCAGATTTAGCTGGTCGCTTCATCAACCGAAAAATTCTCAAATCGGTCACCTTTGATCAAGAGTCACAAGAAGACTTAGAGCGCTTACGACAGCTGGTGGAGGCTGTAGGATTTGACCCTGATTATTACACTGGTATCCATGTTAACTTTGACCTACCTTATGATATTTATCGACCAGAACTAGCAAATCCAAGAACTCAAATCGAAATGGTGCAACAAGATGGCAGCCGTGCTGAATTGTCCCAATTATCACCTATTGTCAAAGCCCTAACAGGTACCACTTACGGGGATCGCCGCTTTTATTTTCCAAAGGAAATGTTGGAGCTAGATGATCTGTTTGCCTCTAGTAAGGAAGCCTTTATTAGTTACATTTCCAATGGACACTTTCACTTCAGCAATTAAAGTCCTTCTAGATTGAAGAAAAAGCCTGCTTTCTTCAAAGTTCATATTTTTATGATACTTGACTTAACTAGCACGGACAATAGCAACTCCCTACGGGATTTCATACCTAGATGTTGAGCCTAGATCTCAAAAGCTCCGAACGCCAGAAGCGTCATGTTTCTGGCGTTTTTGCTATGGTGTAACGTATCGAGTTTTGGATTGCTTCACTCGCCTATGATTCATACAATGCAAACACTGATACTATTTTTTGATAACATTGTGCACAAATTCTCTTAGAGGTACTTTATCCAGAGATTAAAGTAGAAGACCCTCTTCAATCTTTTTTTGATGGTAATGACAAATATCACCCTAGATTAAAACGTTTTCTCTTACTTTTCATTCCATTCCTTCTTCTATTTCATGACAAAAACACCTATTTTTAGTATGATAGAGTTTAGAGCATTTTTATAATGACAGTTAAGTATAAGTAAGGAGAATGCGATGTCTATCAAATTGGTTGCTGTCGATATTGACGGCACATTAATCACCGATGACCGCCGTATCACCGATGACGTTTTTCAAGCTATCCAAGAGGCTAAGGCTCAAGGTGTCCATGTGGTAATTGCTACTGGCAGACCTATTGCCGGAGTAGTTTCATTACTCGAACAGTTGGAACTTAATCATCAAGGAAACCACGTCATTACCTTTAATGGTGGATTGGTGCAAGATGCTGAGACTGGCGAAGAAGTTGTTAAAGAATTGATGACTTATGAAGACTATTTAGAGATTGAATATTTAAGCCGAAAACTAGGCATACACATGCATGCGATTACCAAAGAAGGTATCTTTACCGCTAATCGTAACATTGGCAAATACACCGTGCATGAGTCAACTTTAGTAAACATGCCGATTTTCTACCGAACTCCAGAGGAGATGACAGGTAAAGAAATCATCAAGATTATGATGGTCGATGACCCCGAATTGCTGGACGAAGCAATCAAGCTTATCCCACAAAACTTCTTTGATCACTACACGATTGTTAAATCAACACCGTTCTACTTAGAGTTTATGCCCAAAACCGTCAGCAAAGGTAATGCCATTAGACATTTAGCTGAAAAGCTTGGACTAGACATGTCACAAACCATGGCCATTGGTGATGCTGAGAATGACCGTGCCATGTTAGAAGTTGTTGCCAACCCTGTTGTGATGGAAAATGGGGTTCCTGAATTAAAAAAAATCGCCAAGTATATCACTAAATCAAACAATGACAGTGGTGTGGCACATGCTATTCGCGAGTGGGTGTTAAAATAATGTATACGTATAAAATTGGAATATCTCCTGAAGAACACGATCAGTTTGTCTTGTCTCAACCTCAAGCAAACCTACTACAAAGTTCGGACTGGGGACACATCAAAGATAATTGGAAACATGAACGGATTGGCTTTTACGAAGATGGTATTCAAGTAGCTGCTGCTGCTTGCTTGATCAGGCCACTTCCTCTTGGGTTTAGCATGATTTATATCCCTCGTGGACCAATCATGGATTACGCCAATTTTGAACTCCTTGATTTTGTGATTAAAACCCTCAAAATTTTTGGAAAAAGCAAGCGCGCTCTCTTTGTTAAAATGGATCCAAGTTTACAAATCAAACAATCATTTTTAGGGATAGACAGCGAAGAAAATGACTTCACCCTCTCAATCATCGCTTTTTTAAAACAACTTGGGCTGGAATGGTCTGGCAGAACAAAAGAGCTTGATGAAACGATTCAGCCAAGAGTGCAGGCTAATATCTACGCCAAGGACTTTGAATTTGAGAACCTGTCTAAAAAAGCAAAACAATCCATTCGCACTGCGACCAATAAAGGGGTTGAGATTATTGTCGGAGGAGCTGAATTGCTAGATGATTTTTCTAGCCTCATGGCTAAGACAGAAGAGCGAAAAGGGATTATCTTACGGGGGCAGTCCTATTATCATAAGTTACTGACCACTTATGTCGATCATTCTTACATTACTATGGCCTTCCTAGATTTACCCAAACAGAAGAATCTTCTTTCTCAACAATTAGACAAAGCAAGCGCAGAACAAGCTAAATTTAATGACAAAAGCAAGCCTAGCAAAGTCACTGAGAATCAAAAGACTATTGAGCGACTTGAGAAAGAGCTAGCAGTCTTAAATACACAACTTTTAAAAGGACAAAAGCATATTCCTTTAGCTGCGACCTTAACCTTAATTTATGGGGATACCTCAGAAAACCTTTATGCTGGAATGGATGATGATTATCGCAACTATCAAGCCCCTCTCCTTACTTGGTATCATACTGCTAAGGAAGCCTTTCAGCGAGGTTGCCGATGGCATAATCTTGGGGGCGTGGAAAACCAGTTAGATGGCGGTCTCTACCATTTCAAAGCTAGATTAAATCCAACCATCGAAGAATTCGCCGGTGAATTTAATATTCCTGTGAACATCATCTCCAAATTAGCTACCGCCGCTTATAACCTACGAAAAAAAATAAGGAGCACCCACCACTGATGGCACTAATCGAAATAGCCCAAGAAAGATTTGCCCATTACTGCCAAAGTTTACATCGCCATTCCTTTATTCAGACACCAGAAATGGCTCAGCTATTAACAAAAAGAGGGGCAGAGCCCCATTTTCTAGGCCTTGAAAAAGATGGCGAACTGAAACTTGCAGCCATGGTCTTTCGTCAAAAAGTCTTAGGAGGTTGGCGTCTTGAACTGAATGCTGGTCCCAATACCAATTCCCCAGAATACTTGAAAGAATTTTACAGCCAACTCAAAGCTTATGCTAAAAAACATCATGTCATTGAATGCATTGTAAAACCTTATGATGATTATCAGCAATTTGATAGCAATGGCAATACTTTATCCGAAACCAATGAACAATTGATTGCGCTTCTAACGTCCTTAGGTTTTCAACATGATGGTTTTAAAATTGGTTATCCTGAAGGAGAGCCCGTTTGGCATTATGTTAAAAACTTAGAAGGAATCACTCCTTCTCGACTATCTCAATCTTTCAGCAAAAAAGGGAAAGCATTACTCAAAAAAGCAAACACTTTTGGCATTACGTTACGTTCTCTCAACCGAGATGAGCTCCACCATTTCAAAGAGATTACCGCTGCCACGTCAGATCGTCGAGATTATTCTGATAAGTCCTTATCCTATTACCAAGATTTTTATGATAGTTTTGGAGACTATTGTGAATTCATGGTAGCAACTCTTAATTTCAATGACTATTTGACTAACCTCAAGCAAAAACAAAATCAACTTGGGGCAAGAATTGAAAAACTTGACAATGAGCTTATGACTCATCCCCATTCTGAAAAAAAACAAAATCAACTTCGTGAACTATCAAGTCAATTTGAGACCTTTGACGTCAGAATTTCTGAAGCTCTTGATTTTCTTAAAGAGTATGGTGCCAAAGAAATAATTCTCGCAGGTAGTCTCTTTTTGTACACTCCCCAAGAGGCAGTTTATCTCTTTTCAGGCTCCTACCCAGAATTTAATCGATTTTATGCCCCTGCTCTACTTCAAGAACATGCTATGTTAACCGCTATAGCAAGAGGGATTAAAACTTATAATTTTCTCGGTATTACTGGTGAATTTGATGGCTCAGATGGTGTGTTAAGGTTCAAACAAAACTTTAATGGTTATATTTTGCAAAAACCAGGAACTTTCCGATACTATCCACGCCCTATGCTGTTTCAATCGATTCAATTCCTTAAAAAGTTATTGAAACGCTATTAATAGTCCCAATATTATCCAAGTTTTAGGGTTTCAAACGGATCCTAAAACTTTTTCGTTGCATTTATTACTATGTAGTGTTATTTTGGCCATATCATCACTAACAGTTACCTGTTAATAATAGAAATGAGGACTAGGATTATGACAATGATTAACGGTTATCAACAATCAGATCGTGAAGAACGTTTAGAAATTCTAAACCTTCCGAGTTTACAGCAACGTGCCCAACAAATTATCCCCAAGGGAGGCTTTGGATACATTACTGAAGGTTCTGAAGATGAATGGACCCTTCATGAAAACACAAACTCTTTTAATCATGTGAAAATTATCCCCAGAGTTCTAACAACTGTAGAAAATCCTTCAACACAAACTTCTTTACTCGATATTCCTCTTTCAATGCCGATTATCGCTGCACCTACTGCTGCTCAAGGATTAGCCCATTCGCGGGGCGAGCTAGCTACTGCAGAAGGGATGGCTGCTGCTGGAACCATTATGAGTCAAAGCACTTACGGAAATGCAACCATCGAGGATATTGCCAAAGCAGGTAAGGGTGCACCACAATTTTTCCAACTTTACATGAGTAAAGACTGGGAGATTAATAAAATATGGCTAGACGAAGCGGTGAAGTCAGGCGTTAAAGCTATCGTTATGACGGTAGACTCCATGTTAGGCGGCTATCGTGAAGCTGATATTATCAACAATTTTCAGTTTCCTATTCCAATGGAGAACTTGGAAAAATTATCCGCTGGTGACACTCAAGGAAAAGGGATTGCTGAGATTTACGCTGCTGCTGCACAAGTTATTTTACCATCTGATATTCAAAAAGTGGCTAATTACAGCGGACTTCCTGTTTTCATAAAAGGAATTCAAAATCCAGAAGATGCTGAGACAGCCATTCAAGCAGGCGCGAGCGGTATTTGGGTGTCAAATCATAGCGGCCGTCAGCTAAATGGTGGTCCAGCATCCTTTGATGTCTTAAAAGCCATTGCAGATCGCGTTAACCAGCGAGTGCCTATTGTCTTTGACAGTGGTGTTCGTCGCGGATCACATGTTTTCAAGGCGCTCGCAAGCGGTGCTGTTGTTATTGCTATCGGCCGTCCTATCTTATTTGGTTTGGCCCTTGGAGGGACAAAAGGAACTCAAAGCGTTGTGGAACACCTCAACAAAGAGTTCAAGATTATTATGCAATTAGCTGGCACTCAGACAATAGAGGATGTCAAAAAAGCCTCCTTGATTCGCCAAAATCCTATAAGTGATTCTCTAGCTTTAAAAGAATAATCTCATTTGACTTACCTTTAAAATTTACAATAGAAAGAAGAGGGCTTCAAGGCCCTCTTCTTTTTATAGTTTCATCTGATAGTTTTAGTTAAGAAAATCAAGCAAAGCAAGGAAGCTATCAGCTTCTAATGATGCGCCACCAACAAGGGCACCGTCAACATCTGGACAAGCCATGTAATCTTTAACGTTTTCAGGTTTTACAGAACCACCGTATTGAACGCGAACTTTATCAGCAACTTCTTGCCCAAAGTCTGCTGCAACCACGTCACGTACAGCTTTACACATTTTTTGAGCATCATCTTGAGTAGCTGATTTACCAGTACCGATTGCCCAGATTGGCTCGTAAGCTAAAACAAGTGAAGCCACTTGGTCAGCAGTAAGACCTGCAAGAGCCGCAGAAACTTGAGCACCAACAAACTCAACAGCTTTACCTGCTTCGTAAGTTTCAAGAGATTCCCCACAACATAGGATTGGAGTTAACCCATTTGCAAAAATAGCTTTTGCTTTCTTGTTAATGTCTTCATCTGTTTCATGGAAGTAATCACGACGTTCTGAGTGACCAATAACGACATAGTCAGTTCCCATTTCAGCAAGCACTTGTGGAGATGTTTCACCAGTGAAGGCTCCTGCATTTTCAAAATAGCAGTTTTGTGCAGCAACTTTAAGAACTGAATCTTTAGCAGCTTCGATAGTTGTTACCAAATCAACAGCTGGCGCTGCTACCGCAACATCAACAAGGTCATTTGAAGGTAATTTGCTTGCTACAGCCTCAACGAACGCTTTTGCTTCTTGAGGGGTTTTGTTCATTTTCCAGTTACCGGCAATAATTGGTTTACGTGACATATCACATACCTCTTCTTTTTTTATTTACATCTCCTATTTTAGCATATTTTACTGGCTATTAAAAGAAAACGGCTATATTTTAGGAATATTTTCACAAAGGAAGAGGGCTTTTCTGAAAACTTTTCACTATTTTTTATAGGATATATGTTTCTTATCAGATAATCCTCAAGAAAGGAGATTATCGTATTCCTGCATCTGAATCTCGCGCTTAAGCTGCCCCCAGATATTCTTTTTCTCGCGGTAGCCAATTATACTACTCGCCTTGACAAGGGTTAAAACAGGATGCAAGACAAGGTATCGAAAAACAGCTATATACATTACCTTGATAATATCTGTTAACCCAATCATTAATTTTTGAGAGTAAATCCGATGCAAGAAAGAAGTAAGGGTAATTAGAATACAATAAAGAGTATAGAGAAAAATAAGTGAAAAGAAAAAAGGAATATTTAACTGATGAAAAATCAGACCCAAAAAAATAACTCCTGCTCCAAAAAGTTCAAGAAAGGGAGATATTAACTCAAAAAAGATATAGTATATATAAGAAACAAACCCAACTGCCCCAAAGCGGTAATTGGCAAAAACACTTCTGTACTTTTTCAAACATTGATATAGTCCTAAGAACCATCGTCGTCTCTGTTTCCTCAAGTCTCCTAGACTCGTTAGTGCTTGACTCCAACAGACTGCGTCAGTTTCATAACAAATTCGATAAGGAACCTGATTATTGCGGTAAAAAAAATGTAATTTCATAACCAATTCCATATCTTCTCCCAAAGTCTCTGTGTCGTAACCACCAACGGCTTTCACGATGTCTTTCTTAAAGAGACCAAAAGCTCCTGAAATAATCAAATTAGCTTTTAAGTAATCCAAGAAAATACGCGCCCTTAAAAAAGAAGAGTCATATTCAATGGCCTGAGCGCAAGGAATCATCCGCCAAGGAAGGTGATAAGAAACCATGCACCCTTCTTCCATCTTAACCCCCTGGGCAACCTGGACAAGACCTCCAACAGCTATAACCGTTTTGTCTAACCTTACCGATGTCATAATGTGTTTTAATGAATCTTTTTGCAACATCGAATCTGCATCTAAACACAAGAAATAATCATGACAAGACGCATTAATTCCCATGTTTAATGCATCCCCTTTTCCGCCATTTTCTTTGACAATTAAGGTCAAAACAACACCTTCCACATCAGCTTTATAAATAGCTTTATAAGGCTTAGTTACAATATGTTGGTTAATCGGTTCCTGATGAAGTATGAGTGGAAAATGGTTCATCAACACCATTGATGTCTGATCACTAGAGTCATCATCTACAACAATGATTTCGTAATGATCATAATCCAAATGAAGTAAGGAATCAATAGTATTAACAATCGTCAAAGCTTCATTATAGGCCGGGACGATAACAGACCCCCACATCATCAGCATGAGTCGCTAAACGAGATCGATGTTCTCGTTTTTCATAGAGATGGACACCTCCAATAACTAAAGAAATCACTAAAAAACTGGCATAAGCAATCAAAAGTAATAAGAAAATCAGCTGGGAGAGTTGTAAAAAGGTAAAGAATAGTTGCATACGACCTTGCCCCTTCTCCTATTTGGACTCTTTTTTCCATTGGTCAAATAGATGCGGCTTGTGCCATTGTGTCACCCGTTGCTTAACAATGTAACTGAGATTAAAAATAGTCACTGCTAAACAAACCATAATATAAAAGTACAAAACATGATGTATCATCTGATTACTCTCCTTTTTAGTCCACTCTTTTTTAATAATAGAGTAGGATGCTTTTAAAAATGGACGAACCTTAGGCCTCTCACAACTAGGTAAAGGATAGTCTTCCATAGGAATCATCTCGTGTGATTGCGGCGGGTCCCCATCCCAGAGCAATCATGTCAGCATCTACTTCTTTGACACCATAGTTCTTCATGTAGTCGTCATGAATTCTCTTAGCCGCTAGATTAGAAAAATTCAACAGTTGCCAAGGAATCCTTACCTCAATCATTTTTTCCCCAAAGACAACGTCCGTCTGAGAATCAAGCTGAGTGATACCAGCTTGATTTATCCCTTTACGCAAGATTCCTGTAGGAAAACTTGGCAGGTATTTCTTTTTGGCTCTAGCTTTTTCAATATCTTCGACAATCGTTGTATTTCGTAAAACCATTGTCACCAAATCGAACTGTTCTGAGTCTTTTCGAGGGGGTAACGCGCTATAGTTAACTGTTTATAATGTTAAAACCAGAAAAAAGACCCTCACAATAAGGAAAAAGCATCTTCCCAACATTTTTTGGAAAGAAGTACTGGTACTGTCAATAATTTTGTGTAAACACCTAGTCGAGTTTCTAAATGTTAATCAAATAGACTATCCAGGGTATCAGAACACGCTCCAAAACCTTTATGAACGCGGTGTCCAAACTTGAAATTATAGTCTTCAAAAATAGTTACCAAACATCGCTCAAGTGATTCATCATTTGGAAATACTACTTTCTTTTTACACTGTCTCTTAATTTCTTTATTCAGTGATTCAATCAAGTTAGTCGAGTATATGCTTGGCCAAATACAGTATGGGAGCTGGTAAAAGGTGAATAAATTCTCTGTCTTTTCAAGCGACTCCATCACCTTCTTATAACGAGGTTTCCACTCATCCATAAACTGTCTCAATAACTTCCTTGCTTCCTCAAAGCTAGTTGCTCGATAAACCTGTTTAAACTGCTCAATAATAGGGGCTCTGTCTACACGTTTGACTTTACTCGACATATTGCGAGCAATATGAACTAAGCAACGTTGCTGTTTTGCTAAAGGATAAACTTGTTGGATGACTCGCTCCAAGCCATTGAATCCATCAGTGACAACTAGCGACACTTGCTGGACTCCTTGCCTTTGAAGTCGATTGAGAAGGTCACTCCAAGAAGTATTATTCTCATTTGATGCAATCTCATATCCTAAAACGGATTTATAGCCCTCAGGAGTAATCCCAAGAGCAATATGAACGCATTCTTTACTAACCGTTCCTCGGCGCAAAGGTAAGTATGTCCCGTCAAGATAAAGCACGGAATAGTTTTCCTTAAGTGTACGCTCGTGAAAAGCAGTGACGTTCTCTTGTGTTACTTTTGTGATATTTGACACAGTCGTCGGACTATAGTGATGACCATACATTCGTTCGATAATCTCGCTGATTTCACGAGTTGTTACGCCAGTTTGGTAGAGTTTGATAACCATTTCTTCTAGATGGTCATCACGTCTAGTATAGGACGGCAAGATAGCTGGTGAAAACTCACCATTTCGATCTCTTGGTATTGCTAAACTCACAGTTCCATATTTGGTTTCAAATTGACGAGAATAGGTGCCATTGCGGCTATTACCTGTGTTATAACCACTTTTCTCATAGGGTTCATATCCGAGAAAAGCTGATAATTCAGCTTGCAAGAGCTCATTCATGGCTGTCTCTAGAGATTGACGAAAGAAGTCATCGATATCTTGCTTTTGGGCTAGGAAGTTTAGCAATTCTGTGGTAAACTGGGTCATGGGAATAAATCTCTTTCTAGTGAAGTCTCGCAACTCTACTATACAGGATTTATTCCTTTTTGTGTTTACACAAGATATTTTACATTACCGAAGTACTTTTCATTTTTAATAATGAGAAATCACCTGATTAATAGCTCTTTAAATATATTATCCTGTGTCTTTTTAACACCCAAATTGTCAAATTAAGCTAGACATTTTACGTAACTCAGAAAAACCTGATATGGTGTTTGATAATTTAAAGATTTCCTAGGAATTCTATTTCGTTTATCAGCGATAGCTGATAAATATTTCTGAG